>JAOZQF010000075.1 GCA_029932345.1 Desulfuromusa sp.
CATCCAGATCAGCATGAGTTGCAACAACAACCCGTGCACTCATCTGCTTTGGCTGGTCGCTTCCAAGGGGATAATATTCGCCATTCTGCAATAGACGCAACAGCTTAACCTGAGAGATGGAACTTAAATCACCAATTTCATCAAGAAACAGGGTCCCCTCTGCCGCCTTTTCAATCATCCCCTTACGAACAATATCCGCACCGGTAAAAGCACCCCGCACATGCCCGAACAGCGTATCGGCAAAAACATTGTCATCCAATCCGGCAACATTGACTGTGACCAGCTCCCCTCTATTGCCACTCAAGGTATGAATCGACTGGGCAACCAGCTCTTTGCCGACACCACTCTCACCGGTAATCAGAATTGGCTGGTGACTGGGAGCAACTGCTTCCAGATATTGAAATCTGGCACGCATTGCTGAATTGTTGGTCACGATTGCGGTAAATGCTTCCGGGGTATCCAGCTGATCTTGAAGAAAACGGGTTCGGATCGCCCGATTTTCATATTCCAACTCCACCATCCGGATCGCCCGCCGGACCCCATCAACCAGACGTTCCTCTTCGACAGTTTTGACAAAATAGTCAAATGCTCCGGCTCGCATACAATTGACTGCCGTTTCCAGCTGATTCATCCCGCTGAGAACGATCACTCTCACCTGCGGGTATTCGGCGACAATCTGTTCCAATAACTCTTCACCGGAATGATGGGGCATGGTCAGATCCAGCAGGATCAGACCAATGTCATTCTGTTCAAGAATCGACATCACCTCCCGGCTGTCACCACATTGCAGAAGATTGGTGATCCCTCCCGGCCCCTCAAGGGTTAAACTTAAACTTCGCAACCAGGGGAGTTCGTCATCAACCAGCAACACCCCAAAGGGAGGATAGAGTTTTTTCTCCATTAATCCTGCTCCTCGTCCTTATACCTGATTCAGGTTATAGATTGGCAATAGCAACCGAACTGTCATCCCGTGGCCGGTCTGGCCTGAAAATTCCAACCGACCATGGTGATCTTTGACGATTCCATCGGAAACTGAGAGTCCAAGACCCGTTCCCCCGGTTTTCCGCTTGGTGGTAAAAAATGGATCGGTAATTCGTTGTAAAGTTTCTTCGTCCAGACCACACCCCTGATCCTGAATTTCCAGGACAACCATCTCCTCATCTGGCAGTGGATAGGTCCGTAGTTCAATCGCCTGTTCCATAGAGGTCAATGCCTGACAGGCATTCAAGATCAGATTAACCACAACCTGCTCAATACGGTGACCATTACCACGGAATTTTGGTAACTCAGGAGAGTAGTCAACGCGGAAGTGACGGGTTGATTTGTGCAAAGTATTATCAACCAATCGCAATGCCGAACGGACAACTTCATTCAGATCAACCATATCATCCAAACCGGAATCATTGCGCCGGGCGAAATCTTTCAGATCCTCAACAATTCTCTTAATCCGGTTGGAACTTTCCAACATCTCCTGCAACATTTTTGGAATCTCTTGACGCATTCTCGAATAATCAAACCAGCCGAGTTTAAAATCACCTTGCTCCTGATAATGGGTCTCCAGAATCGGCTCAATACTCTGGTAGGCTTTACTCAGCTGCGGCAGACTGAGTTGAATCAGCCCATTTGGATTATTAATTTCATGCGCCACCCCGGAAACCAGCACCCCCAGAGAGGTCATTTTATCGGCATGTAGCAGCTGTTTTTGGCGAATCTGCAACTCTTCTGCAGAACGCATCCGCTCCGAAACCTCACGTTCCAATTCCTCAGTTCGTAATGCAACCTGACGGCGCAACGTCCGTGACCACAGAGCAAAAGCGATCAGAACCAGAAGCAACGGGCCAATCACCAGAGCACCATAACGGATAATATGTTGCCAGGAGATCGGTTCCGGTTGGAGAACCCCAAGCCACTTCTCGCGAATCTGGCGATATTCCCCGGACTTCTTTAACAGAGCAAGCCCTTCGTTAAACCGGGCCAGCAGTTCCAGATTCCCCTTCTTAACTGCAAATCCATAATTTTGTGCAACCAATGGACGGGCAATCGGATGGATGTGATCAAGCTGTGGATTACTCAGCAGATATTCGCCGGGAAGTTTTGCCACCAGAGCGCAATCGTGATGTCCTGATGCCAGCAGACTCAGGGCATCGGCCAAAGTCTGCACCATAAACAAATCCGCAGCGATCTCATTTTCGAGCATGAAATCGTGCATCACGCTCCCCTTCATGACGATAACCTCTTTACCGGTCAGATCATTCACCGTGCGGATTGTTTCGTTATTGTCACGAATCCAGATGGATTGGTGGACTTTGGCATGGGGGATAGAGAATTCAACTTCAGACTCTCGCTCTTTGGTGTGTGCCATCCCCATCAGGATATCAACATCGCCCTGCTCCAAAGCCTGGCGCATCTCTCCCCAGGAGCCCAATTGGATATTGATTTCCATCCCCATGACACGGGAAATAGCCTGACTTAACTCAATATTATAGCCAGTCGGCAAGCCATCATGATCAAGATATTCATAGGGGGGATAATTGTAGTCTCCACCAATTCGTACCGGCAAATCGGGACTCACCGGTTCTTCGGCTAGAGCTGGCGCAATGCAAAGAAGAAGGATCAAGGTACAAGGGACAAGGAGCAAGGACAGGCAAGACCAGAAACCTTGAACCTTGAACCTTGAACCTTGAACCTTGAACCTAGAACCGTGCATGTCCCGGAGTCCGTGGGAAAGGGATAACATCGCGAATATTTTCCATCCCGGTCAAATACATCAATAAACGTTCAAAACCCAAACCAAATCCAGCATGGGGACAACTTCCCCAGCGCCGGATATCAAGATACCAATCCATATCGTCGGCGGCAATTCCATGAGCCGTCATCCGTGCCTGCAGTACATCGAAACGCTCTTCACGTTGGCTACCGCCGATAATTTCACCCACCCGTGGCACCAGCAGATCCATCGCGGCAACAGTCTTCTCATCATCATTCATCCGCATATAAAATGCTTTGATCTGTTTTGGATAATCGATCACAAAAACCGGTCCGTTAAATATCTTTTCAGTCAGATAACGCTCGTGCTCCGATTGCAGGTCATGCCCCCACTCCACCGGGAACTCAAATGATTGACCCGACTTTTGTAATTGCTCAACCGCCTCGGTATAACTGATGGTGCAAAACTCTGCCTTGGCGAGAGATTCCAGCTTATCAATCAACCCCTTTTCAACCCGCTGATTGAAAAAATTGAGATCTTCCTGGCAATTTTCCAGAGCGTAGACAACCATAGCACGGAGAAAATCCTCACCCAGTTGACAGTTATCACGCAGATCGGCAAAGGCAATTTCGGGTTCAATCATCCAGAATTCAGCAGCATGGCGGCTGGTATTGGAATTTTCAGCCCGGAAGGTCGGTCCGAAAGTATAAATATCAGAAAATGCAGTCGCAAAAAGCTCCCCCTGTAACTGCCCGCTGACCGTCAAGCCGGTACGCTCGCCAAAAAAGTCCTGCCCCCAGTCAACCTTGCCATTTTGCTGTGGTGGGTTGCTCGGATCCAAAGTACTAACCCGAAACATCTCCCCTGCCCCCTCGCAATCATTGGCGGTGATAATCGGAGTCTGGACATAGAGAAACCCCCGCTGATTAAAAAATTGATGGGTTGCAAAAGCGAGGGCACTGCGCATCCGGAACACGGCGCCAAAAGTATTGGAGCGTGGTCGCAGGTGGGCAATCGAACGGAGATATTCAAGACTATGGCGTTTTTTCTGTAACGGATAATTTTCGTCCGCAGCACCGATAATTTCAATCGACTCTGCTTGCACTTCCCAGGCTTGCCCCGCCGCCGGTGATTCAACCAATTGCCCGGTTACTGCCAGGCTGGCACCGGTACCCACCTTGGATGCTGCCTCATAATTCTCAAGTTCCGGACTCAAAACAATCTGCACTGAAGCAAAACAACTGCCATCATTCAAAGTGATAAAAGCGACCCCCTTACCCCGACGGATCGAGCGGACCCACCCCTTAACCCAGACCACTTCTTTGACCGATTGTGCTTGTAACAGCTCCTTGACCGAACTCCTTACCAAACGATTCATCCCTATCTTCCTTTCAAATTACAGCAAAAACATTCTCCATTATCACTGGATTACGTCACGATCTGCAAGGGATATAAAATAAAAAGGCGGTTCGCAAAAGAACCACCTTTTTATCTCAGCCACTAACTGAACTAGCAGGGTCAGCTGAATAAATCATCACTGTTCTTAATCGGAAGGACCATTTCGAAACAGCTGCCGGTTCCGGGAACAGAGGTCACACTCAAGCGACCGCGATGGTTGTCAGTCACAATAAAATAGGCAATCGACAATCCCAATCCAAGCCCCTGCCCAACCTCCTGCGTTGTATAGAAAGGTTCAAAAATCTGGGCGGCAACTTCAGCCTCCATCCCCGAACCATTATCTTCAACCTGCAGGCAGACATAGCTTTCCTCACACCGTGAGAGTTTCAGGGTCAGTCGGGCTTCACCCAGGTTCTGACTCAATGCCTGAGCTGCGTTTTTTAACAGGGTCAGAATCGCCTGTTGAATTTGTCCTGCATCACAATACACCTCTGGAACTGTCTGGTACTCGCGAACAACATTGATCTCTTTAAAATCAAAACGATGGCGCATATCATAATCACTTCCAGCAAGTTCCACCGTCCTCTCCAGTAGATCAGAGATTGAACAAAAGATAAAATTGGATTCGCCCCGCTGACTGAAGTTCTGCATTGTTTCCACAATTCTGGCCGCCCGCTGACCTGCATGTGATATAGAATGGAGCATCTTTTCACAACCCCGCAAACGGATATACTCGCCCAAAGCCTCAATCGTTGTTCCCAGATCTTCGGCCGTTTTCTGGTTTTTTTCCAGATCGGGCGATAAGCGACGACTTAAAACCTGAACACTCTGCAGAATAACTGCCAACGGATTGTTAATTTCATGGGCCAGACCTGCTGCTAGTCCCCCAATTGAACTCATTTTTTCAGATTGGATCATGATCTCTTCCAGACGGGTCCTCTCCGTCACGTCGTCGATGTGAATAACCGCACCAGAAGTCCCGGCCAGAGAGAGGGGGAAAATCATCAGATCAAAGAACCGGCTCCGGCCATCGGTCCCCCTCTTAAGGCTCTCTATTTTTCGCAACCGGGTCGATTTTCCGATCCGGAAGGTCTCCTCAAGTTGGGACAGATAGAGCGCTGGACTAAACAATTGGCAGATCTCTTCCAGTGGCAGCCCTTCCGCCTCCACTGCGGTAAAAGCACTCTCCTGCTCAGCCCGTTTATTCCACAGGGTCACCTTCAGATCGGTATTGACACCAATCAGAATAGAGGGCATTGAATCGATAATATTTTGCAGATAAGATTGTAATTGCCGCAATGCATCTTGAGCTCTCTTACGACTGGTGATATCGGTAATCACCCCCTCGACACCAACCTCATGGTTCTGTTCATTATGAACAAGGTAGCAGTTAAGTGAGGCCCAGAAAACATCTCCCCCTTGGCGGTACATCTCAACTTCATGGTTGATAAGTTTCTTTTTATCCCGTAGCAGATCCATCATCCGTTGTTGTGCCTGAGGGTCGACAAAGAGTTTTTCCCCGGCATCACTAAAATAGTTGAGCCCTTCAGCCAACGACTCAAAGCCCAGAATCGAAATAGCAGCAGGATTCAGATCGGTAAATTTTCCGGACAACGTGATCCGGAAAATTCCCTCGGTGATGCTGTTGTAGATCCCCCGATAATGTTTTTCCGACTTCTTCAGAGCAACAACACTCTCGCTCAGACTGGAGAGCATCCGATTAAAACCAGTTTCGATATCATTCCATTCATCATGCCGATTTAATTGCATCAATGAGTGGTGGTCTCCATCTTCAAATTGTTTCAGACGGGTACCGACCATCTCCAGAGGGGATTGAAAATGTTTTTTGAACAGATTGTTCAGAAACAGCCAGGTCAGGATAGCCAACACGAATAAAATCACCTGGACGAATGTGACTGAGGTCAGAATAGAGTGTTTGATTTCTCTCCTGACACCCCCCACAGCAGAGACCGTCAGTTGATCTAATTGTTCCATGCTGGCAAGAATACGAGTTGATAGCTGATCCAGGTTCCGATCCAATTCCCCTAAACGGACCATCACAGCCTGATATTGCAGCATCAGATATTGGTAATAGTAAAAATGGTCGATCAGGTGCTTGCCCAGGCGATCAACGGGGGGGGCTGCTGCAGTCAAAGGTTGCAGTTGCGTAATCAAATTAGACAGCTCATTGGTCAAAGGGGGCGGAGTATCCATCGGTACCGATAGGAGGTTGACAGGGTTTTCTTCTGCATTCAGTTTTGCAATTTCAAAGAGACTCATCCGGCAGGTAGAAATCCAGACTTTTAACTCGTTTAAAGATCCAACCTCGGCTCCCACAAGCTTTGCCTCTGAAATCTTCTCGTCAATGATGTCCTGAATCAATAATGAGACATCCCCGATATCCTTATCCTGCTCAGAACGCCAGAAGAGGAGGAAATTGACCCAGCTGCGACGTTCCAGATAGACAGAAAACTGCTCCTGTAATTGACTTAAAAGGGGGGTCAGTTCTGGACTTTTGGTCGTAGTTTTAAGGAGCTCAATATCATGCAGAATCCCCCTGCTTTCAGTTTCAAACCAATTGTCATCAAGATAAAAATTATTTTTAAATACATTCAGCCGAACCTGCAATAGTCCAAAATTACGGCTGCTCTGCGAATTATCAACGATCGTATTGAAGCTACCAACAACAATCTGATCAAGACTTTGACGGACATTCCGGGAGTTGAAATAGAGAGTCACCCCCATCAGCACAAAAAACAGGATAACCACCAAAGAGAGCTGTCTCAATCGGTCTTTAATCGATACACTGTTTTTCTGTTTATTTGTCATTCAGACTATTTCCAGAAAGAATCTGCCGCTTAGTTAATCAGGGGTAAGATGAGCGTGCTCATTGTCTTTCACAATAAATTAAAAAGAACAAATATAGCAGAAAGGGGCTTCAATAAACAACGAAAAAAAGGGGTCGCAATGCGCCCCCTCTCTCCGATAACATCTTTCAGCTATGTTCACGTGATTTGAGAAACCGCACCCCCGGCCACTCCTCCATCGTATGTCCCAGCCGCCACTCACTCGCCGCCAGATAGGTCAGATGACCTTCAGCATCGTACGCCAGCCGCCCCTGCTCCTTTTTCTGAAATTCATCAAACAATTTCCGGTCATCACATTCAACCCAGCGGGCAGTGGTATAATCGACCCCCTCGTACACAGCGCTGACATTATATTCTGCTTTAAGTCGTTCCATAGTGACATCAAACTGCAAGACTCCGACCGCTCCGAGAATAAACTCGGCTCCGGTCAGCGGCTTGAAAACCTGCACCGCCCCCTCTTCGGCTAACTGGGTCAAACCTTTTTGCAGCTGTTTTGATTTCAACGGATCTTTCAAACGGACCCGCCGGAAATGCTCCGGCGCAAAACTGGGGATACCGGTAAATTTCAGGGGTTCCCGGCTGGTAAAGGTGTCACCAATCTTGATCGTTCCATGGTTGTGCAGGCCGATAATATCGCCAGCGTAAGCTTCTTCGACATGAGCCCGATCCTGAGCCATAAAAATGGTCGCATTTGATAATGTAATCTCTTTACCGATCCGGTGATGCTTCACCTTCATCCCGCGGATAAATTTCCCCGAGCAGATCCGCAAAAAAGCGATTCTGTCGCGATGGGCAGGATCCATATTCGCCTGAATTTTGAAAATAAATCCTGAAAACTGTTCTTCATCCGGCTCGACAATCCGCTCCACAGTCTCCCGCAATCCGGGAGGTGGAGCCAGCTCAACAAACGCATCGAGCATCTCCTGTACCCCGAAATTATTGATGGCACTGCCAAAGAAAACCGGAGTTTGGCTGGCACGTAGATAATCATCCAGATTAAACGGGTTTGCAGCCCCTTCGAGAAGTTCAATATCTTCACGTAACTCGTCCGCCTGGTTGCCAAGTAATTCATCAAGTTTCGGATCATTCAAATCGGCAATTTTGATCGTCTGGGTACTACGGATATCATCGCCCGGACGAAACAGGTTCAGTTCTTTTTGATAGAGATTATAGACCCCTTTGAAGCGTTTCCCCATCCCAATTGGCCAGGAGAGTGGCGTACATTCAATCTGCAGCTTCTCTTCAATATCAGCAAGGATATCGAGGGGAGCCAACCCCTCACGGTCAAGCTTATTGATAAAAGTGAGTACCGGCGTATTGCGCATCCGGCAAACTTCCATCAGTTTCTCAGTCTGCGGTTCCACCCCCTTGGCACTGTCAATCACCATCAGGGCACTATCAACAGCAGTCAGAACCCGATAGGTGTCCTCAGAAAAATCCTGGTGGCCAGGGGTGTCAAGCAGGTTGATCTCAAAATCTCGATATTCAAACTTCATCACCGAGGAAGAGACCGAGATACCTCGCTCTTTTTCAATACTCATCCAGTCACTGGTGGCATGACGGCTTGATTTTCGAGCCTTAACCGTCCCCGCCATCTGGATCGCACCACCGAATAACAATAATTTTTCCGTCAGAGTGGTCTTACCGGCATCAGGGTGGCTGATAATACCAAAAGTGCGCCGTTTGGCTA
>JAOZQF010000007.1 GCA_029932345.1 Desulfuromusa sp.
GGTGCGTTGGTTGGGTTTGTTCTCGGTTGTTTGCCTCGTGAAAAGGACAAATAACGGGTTTTTATTAATCAAACGGTACATGACTTCTGCAAAAAATCTGCTAATCTTTATAAAGATAATCTTGTATCCTCTGCAGTCCCACTTTTGACTCTAAAACAAAAGGAGTAAACCTATGACAGACAATAATCAGAAAAACGATGATCAAGATGATGTCAGTTTGTATGAAAAAATTGTTTCACAAACGGAAGAATTGTTGGGAAGTGGTCGAAAATCTCTTGACGAAGCCTTAAAACGGGCAGGGGATGATTTGTCATCTGCGGGTAAATTTACGCGAGAACAGTCTGAAAAAATATCGACTTTTATAAAACGTGATATTCAGCATGTCGTTGACAGTGCGAGTAAAAGCAAAACGAATGTTAAGGAAGCGGTGGACCCAAAGCGGATCAGTGTCGGCGCTAAAAGTATCTTTTCTAAAATTTTGTCGAATACTGCCGAAACCTTAAGTGATTGGGCAAAAAAATCAGAAGATAATTTAGAGTTTAAAACCGGTGAGATCACCAGTCCCGGCTCACTGACTTGTAAGGAGTGTGGGGAAGTGATTCATATGAAGAAAACTGGCAGGATTCCACCGTGTCCCAAGTGTCATCACACCCTTTACCGTAAGTCTTATTAGTATTGTTGCGGTTGAAAAGAGGTTGCAGTTGCAGAAAGTTTTCTTGTTTCACTGTCGGTTTTTCTATATATTCCTCTGATCTAACGATTTTACTATGAGGAGTATTTATATGGGTCTGTTCAGTCGACTTTTTAAAAATGAGGATAAGGAAGATCTTGGTTCTCCACCACCAGACAAACTCCCTTTGAGGAATGACTTGTGCTGGTGTGATAGTGGTCTTAAGTATAAAAAATGTCACCTTGAACAGGATCAGTTGTATCTGGAAAAGCAGCGACAGAAAGCGCTTGTGGCAAGAAAAGCTTGCAGCCCGGTTTTTGGCTGAGGTCCCCGGCGCTAAAACCCGGTTCGGGTTTTACCTTTTCGTTGCAATATCCTTTGAAAATGTTATCTCTATGGGGGCAGAATTTAATTCTGCCCCCACACTATTTTTAGCTACTTATTAGTACAGGTTTCCTATGTCAATGACTTTGCCAGCTATTGCACTCATCTGTGGGTTAATCCTGCTGGTCTGGAGTGCAGACCGATTTGTTGATGGTGCTGCTGCAACAGCTCGATATGCAGGTATGCCGCCTCTGTTGATTGGGATGGTGATCATTGGATTCGGCACGTCGGCTCCGGAAATGGTTGTCTCTGCATTTTCTGCGCTGCAGGGTAATCCGGGATTGGCATTGGGAAATGCTTACGGTTCTAACATTGCAAATATCGCCCTTATTCTTGGTTTGACTGCACTGATCAGTCCCATAAAAATAAAATCAACTGTTCTACGCAAGGAGTTACCCGTTCTTCTTGCGGTCACTATCTTAAGTCTTGTTTTTCTGTTGGATCTCTATCTCAGTCGGTTTGATGCATGGCTGCTGCTGCTCACTTTTGTTGTTGTCATGGGTTGGTGGATCTGGCTTGGCTTGCGCCAGCGAAATGATAGTTTCGAAGCTGATGTTGATCTTGAGTTAGAGGTTGATCCGATGTCCCGCCGGGCAGCTTTGATCTGGCTTTTGGTCGGGATGACTCTCTTGATTATCAGTTCGCGGATACTGGTCTGGGGCGCTGTTGAAATTGCCCGTGGATTTGGGGTCAGCGACTTAATTATTGGTTTGACAGTCGTTGCAATCGGCACATCTCTTCCTGAATTGGCAGCTGCTCTGATGGCGATTCGCAAGAATGAACATGACCTGGCGATTGGTAACGTCATAGGTTCTAATTTATTCAATACCTTAGCGGTAGTTGGAATTGCTGGTGTGATCCACCCGTTAGGTATAGGAATGGAAGTTCTTTATCGTGATTTTCTGATCATGGGACTGTTGACCCTGGCTCTTTTCCTTGTCGGCACCGGTTCTGGTGAGCAGAGGCAGATCTCTCGTGTGGCAGGCTTCTTGTTGCTGTCTGTTTATATTGGCTATTCCGGATATCTCATCTCTGTCGTCCTGGGTATTGTATAGTTGATTATTTTTCGGTATTTATTCTGGTTTTAAACTTCTGCTTTTCCCTTCTTTGTATCGTCATGTTGTTTAGAGCGTGAAATCTAACTATATGTGTTGACATTTGCCCATAAATGAATGATATTCTCAATCTATGGATATAAAAAGAACAGTCGACGATATTGATTATAAAATACTGGATATTCTTCAGCAAAAAGCTCGAATACCAAACGCTGAAGTCTCCCGACAAATTGGTATGGCACCTTCGGCAGTGTTGGAACGGATCCGTAAACTTGAGGAGCGGGGCATTATCGAAGGGTATGAGGTGCGATTAAACCCTCACCCTTTTAATCAAGGGTTGATGGCATTTGTGCAAGTCAGTGTCCACTCTTCCTGTCGTGCTGATCTGGCATTGGCGTTGTCTTCGGTGACCGGGGTGCAGGATGTCCATCAGGTTGCTGGTGAGGATGGCTATCTGCTTAAGTTGCGGGTTGCCGATAATGGTGAACTAGGACGAATCCTCGCCGAAGAAATTTGTCCTCTGGATGGCGTGCAGCAGACCAAGACCAGTATTGTCCTGAATACAATCAAAGAGACCCGAAAAATAGATTTGAGCCGTTTATCATCATAACTTAGGAGATTTGTTATGCCCATGTCGCAGAGTTTTAAAGAGCGTCTTTTCCCGATTACTGAACAATTGGTTGAACATTATGGTAGCCCTTTTCACATTTATGATGAGGTGGGGATTCGTGAAACGGGAGAAAACTTAAAAAAACTCTTTTCCGGTGTTGAAGGTTTTCGTGAATATTATGCTGTTAAGGCTCTGCCGAATCCGGAAATTTTGAAACTGATGCTCGATATGGGATTTGGTTTTGATTGCAGTTCGATTGGTGAACTTCAATTGAGTCGTCAGCTCGGTGCAAGAGGTGAGCAGATTATGTTTACTTCGAACAATACCGATCAGACCGAATTCAAAATTGCAGCAGAAGAGGGGGGTTGTGTCCTCAATCTGGATGACATCTCATTGATCGAAAAAGTTCCAGAATTTCCTGAACTGATCTGTTTCCGTTATAATCCAGGGCCACGCCGTACCGGCAACGTGATTATCGGTAACCCGGTTGAGGCTAAATATGGACTCAGTCATGAGCAGGTTGTTGATGCGTATCGTCTGGCGCAGCAACGTGGAGCCAAGCGGTTTGGTTTGCATACCATGGTCGCTTCGAACGAGCTTGATTACACCTATATGGTAGAGACCTCCAGGATGGTTCTCGATATTGCTGAAATGGTTGAGAACGAATTGGGGATTAAGTTCGAATTCGTTAACATTGGCGGTGGTTTTGGGATCCCCTATCAACCTGATCAGGAGCCACTTGATATGGCTTCATTGGCTGCTGAAATTGAAGTGCTGTTTAATGATTTCCGGAAGAAACATAATTATGTTCCCCATATGTATATGGAGAGTGGCCGTTTCATGACCGGCCCCCATGGTTGCCTGGTGACTTCTGTTATCAATCATAAAAACATTTATCGGGACTATATTGGTGTGGATGCCTGTATGTCGGCATTGATGCGTCCTGCCCTGTATGATGCTTACCATCACATTGATGTGATCGGCAAAGAGGAAAGTGCAAAAGATCATATTTATGATGTCTCCGGATCTCTGTGTGAAAATAATGACAAGTTTGCGGTTCAACGTGAACTGCCGAAGATTGATGAAGGAGACATTCTGGTAATTCACGACACCGGAGCTCACGGACATGCAATGGGCTTCCAGTACAATGCCAAATTGCGCCCCAAAGAATTATTGTTGCGGGCTGATGGCTCGGTGGAACTGATCCGGCGGGAAGAGACTCTGGACGATTATTTTGCCACCTTGAACTTTACCGAAGATCGGTTTTCCCCCGATCAGGTTGAAAGCTGAATTCGCGGGTGCAGAAGCGTTCCCAAATTGCCGAAATTATTTCACCCCTCACCGTGGAAACAATGGTGAATGGAGGTGCCGGATTGGCACGACATCAGGGGCAGGTGGTTTTCATTCCCCACACCGCTGTCGGCGATGTCGTGAGTTGTCGTGTCGTCAAAGCTAAAAAGAATTTTCTGCAAGCTGAAGTTGTTGAAATTTTAAAACCTGCGACCTTGCGCCGAAAGCCAATATGTCCGGTTGCTGGTGATTGTGGTGGGTGTCAGTGGCAGCATCTTCCTTATCCGGAACAGTTGTCCTGGAAAGAGTCACTTTTTCGTGAATCCCTGATCCGACGGTGTGGCAGTGAGCCAGATAGGATCTTGCCGATTATTCCTGCTGCCGATGAGTGGCATTATCGCAGTCGGGTGCAGATTAAATGTCATAATTCTCCCGCTGGTTTTGCTACCGGTTTTTATCGACCCAAAAGCCATCTTGTTGTTTCCGTAGAACAGTGTCCAATTATTCCCCCGGAATTGAACAATCTTCTCACCCAGTTGCGTCATATTATCAATCATACCCCTTATGCCAGCTACATTCAGCAGCTAGATCTTGCTGTTGATGATAAGAAAAAGTGCTCGGTGGTTATCTACTATTCAGGTAACGATTCCGCATCCCTTGCTGGATTGTTGCAGGGAGAAAGATTGGCTGCTGATCTTCTGATTAAAGCTGCTGGTCGCTCTGAGTTGATAAAAGTTTGTGGGGATGGGGCCATGCAGATATCGGTAGATTCTCCCCCAATTCAATTGAACTATGCCGTGGGTGGTTTCACCCAGATCAATTTGCAACAGAACCTCGCTCTGGTTGATAATGTATCAGGTTTAGCTGAACTGACCGGTTCTGAACAGGTGCTCGATCTCTACTGTGGAATGGGGAATTTTTCCCTCCCTCTGGCCCGGCGAGCCAAGCATGTTATCGGCATTGAAGAGTCGGTTCTTTCTATTGAAATGGCACGGCAAAATAGCCGTCTGAACGAAATAAAGAATGTCGATTTTTATAGTCAATCTGCAGAAGGGGCATTGACCTTTTTTTCGCAACAGCAAGCTATAGATCTGCTGGTTCTTGATCCACCGCGTAGTGGCGCTGCTGTTACCATGAAAGAGTTGCTTGAAAAACCAGTTAAAAAAGTTCTCTATGTCTCTTGTGATCCGCAAACTCTGGCACGTGATCTGAGTCTGCTGGTTAGCGGTGGTTACGAGCTTGTGTCGAGTCAGCCTTTTGATATGTTCCCGCAGACACACCACTGTGAAAGTGTTACTTTACTTAACTACCATTCTTGAAAATTAAAAACCTGACCAACGTGCCTTTTTTTTGTGCATTCTCAGGTATGTATGCTCTTGTTTTGTGCAGATGCTCTGACGATTACTTCAGGAATCAGGGATATCTGACGGAAATTTGGTAGTATTATTATTTTCTATTTCTGGTCTGCTCCTTGCAACTATCCTGTGAGCAACAAAAACAAATTTATTTTTACAGTTAATCAGGGAGGTTTTTCGATGCGAAAAGTTGAAGCGATCATCAAGCCGTTTAAACTGGATGAGGTGAAAGAGGCTTTGAACGAAATTGGCATTCAGGGTATCACGGTCAGTGAAGTCAAAGGCTTCGGCCGCCAGAAAGGGCACACTGAGCTTTATCGTGGGGCTGAGTATGTCGTTGATTTTATCCCGAAGATAAAAATGGAAATTATTGTCACAGACGAAATGGTTGCCCAGGTAGTTGACACAATTGCCGAAGCGGCCAAAACCGGACGGATCGGTGATGGTAAGATATTTGTGACACCTATTGATGATATCGTTCGGATTCGTACCGGTGAGCGTGGCGAAGATGCCATCTAAAGGCATTTTTTTATAATCTCAAAACTAACCAAAAAAAACATAGGAACTTAAAAAACTATTAAAGGAGCTGAAGCAGATGACCCCCAGTGATGTTATTAAATTTGCAGAAGAGAACGATTGTGAGATGGTTGACTTCAAATTTCTTGATTTTATCGGTATCTGGCAACATTTCAGTGCTCCGATGGATCAGTTCAGTGAGGATACATTCGAGGAGGGGATCGGTTTTGATGGTTCTTCTATCCGCGGCTGGCAGCCCATTCACAATTCTGACATGCTTTTGGTTCCCGATCCAGAGACCGCCAGGGTTGATCCATTCATCAAGGTGACAACCCTCAGTCTTATCTGCGACATTATGGATCCTATTACCCGGGAAGGTTACAGTCGTGATCCCCGTTTTATTGCTAAAAAGGCTGAGGCTTACCTGAAGTCTACCGGAATTGCTGATACTGCATACTTTGGTCCTGAAGCCGAATTCTTTGTTTTTGATGATGTCCGTTACGCGTCCAGTGCCAACGAATCATTCTATTCGGTCGATTCCATTGAGGGTGCCTGGAACACCGGGCGGGATGAATTCCCGAATCTGGGTTACAAACCACGTCACAAAGAAGGTTACTTCCCCTGTGCTCCAACTGACTCACATGTCGATCTTCGCAACGAAATTGTACAGGTGTTAAAAAGTGTCGGGATTGTCGTTGAAGTCGTTCACCATGAAGTCTCTACCGGTGGTCAAAATGAAATTGGTATCCGCTTTAATTCCCTTCTGATGATGGGTGACACCCTTAAATGGTTCAAGTATATCGTTAAGAATGTTGCTCATCGTAATGGGAAAACCGTTACTTTTATGCCCAAGCCAATTTTTAATGACAATGGTTCCGGAATGCATTGTCATCAGTCCCTTTGGAGGGATGGCAAGAACTTATTTGCCGGTGATGGCTATGGTGGATTGTCCAAAACCGCAATGTATTACATTGGTGGTATCATAAAGCATGCTAAAGCGCTGTGTGCCTTTACCAACCCGACGACCAACTCTTACAAGCGTCTGGTTCCAGGATTTGAAGCACCGATCAATCTGGCCTATTCTAACCGTAATCGTTCTGCATCGCTGCGGATTCCGGTGGCCAGCAGCGACAATGGCCGACGGGTTGAATATCGTACTCCTGATGCTTCTGCTAATGGCTACATAGCATTTGCTGCTCAAATGATGGCAGGGCTGGATGGTATTGAGAACAAGATTGATCCGGGTCAACCTCTCGATAAAGATATCTATGGTTTGTCACCAGAGGAGCTGAAAGATATCCCAACGGTTGCAACCTCTCTGGAAGATGCCTTGGATAACCTGGAAAAAGATCATAGTTTCTTACTCAAAGGTGATGTCTTCACCGATGATGTTATTGATATGTGGATCAGCTATAAGCGTGAGGCTGAGATTGATAAAGTGAAAATGCGTCCCTGTCCGGAGGAGTTTGCCCTCTATTTTGATTGTTAAAGTAAGCCATCACCTGATTTATTAGAAAAAAGCCTCCAAATTGCTCTGGAGGCTTTTTTGTTTGTAATGTTGAGTGAAAATCAGGCTGCGGATTATCCGAACTGGCTGCAAACCCGTTTGTTTGGCTCATAGCTATGGCTATGAGCCGACAAAAGAGCTAAAAACTCTCTCCTCAACCCTCCAAGTTTTCGCTTCATGCCATAGCTCATCATAAATATCTGCCATCTCACTCCAGTCATAACGATAGACTCTTGCTTTGAGGTGTTCTTGTCGCAATGGGGTAGCTTTGCAGAGCTCTTCTAAACGTCTCACAAGATCATCAAAACCTGAGTAAAAACAATGTTGATGATATTCTGTATTGATATGTTCAGGATAGGCAAGGCGCTGCGGCAACAGTGGTTGACAACCGCAATAGATCGCCTCGACGATGCTGATACCGAAAAAGTCGTGGAGTGAAGTCACCGGCAGGATATCTGATCGCCACAACCAGCTGGCGTAGTCGGAAAAACTTTCAATATAACCCCAATGGACAATCTGTTGTTCAAGGCGCTGCCGCGCTTCAGTAAAAATAGGCGGCTGCTGGTGATACGATTCACCTAATACGGCCAACTTAAACTTGACGCCGCGCTCATGCAGTACAAATAAAGCCCGGAAAAATTCTTCGGGATTTTTATCGTATTCCCAGCGATGGTTCCAGAGAATCAGCGGCGGTTCGTTGTCCTTTACTTCAGCCAGACGATATTGATCAAACTTTTGCAGATCGAGGCCAAGATATAGGGTGCGGCTCTTATCGGCAATCAGCTTGATGCTGTCAATCTCGCAAAAGTCGGGAAAAGACTTTAGAAAACCGGGCAATTCGGCGAGAAAATCTTGCCGATGATAATCAGAGTTGAACAGTATCGCATCAGCGACCAGAGCAGAAGTGTAGTTGATAAAAGAGTAGTGAGCGTCACGCTGTAACCCGGGATCAGCGTCCTCTGGTGACCAGGGATAACTGAGTTGGTTCTCGTGAAAATAGAGCACTGTCGGGATATCTGCAGTCACCTTGCGGGTCAGTGCAAGAAAGGTGGTCAGATCAAGCATATCGGTTGCCAGAAGCAGATCGGGACAATAGCCTCCGGCAAGAAACTTACGCGCCAAAGTCACTGCGCCGCCATGCATACGCCATTTCCAGTGTTTTCCCTGCAGAGCCAGAATCTCAACATCATGGTGGCTGTGGGCAGCATATTCTCTGGCCCAAGTTGCATGTGATCCGGTCATAAATGGTTCAAGCAGAGTGATTTTCATGGACTGATGTCGCTTCCAGATTGATTGCCGTCAGGTCAGGAAAGATAGAATTCTATCTTTACTCTCGATCGCATTGTCTCCTATACCAAACCATTATTCAATGATTTTGACCTGCTGCCTGGTTCCTGCTTTTGTCCCCACCTGGCAGTTGATACCTTTATCTGTGAAATTCATTTGACCCTTGCCCTTTTTACTTTTATAAACTAACCAAAACTAAAGATATTTTATATACAGGGAGTTGTAGATGGAAATACGTGAAGTTGAATATGCCATTGTTGGGATAGGGACCGCTGGATTGGGTGCTTTCAGCCGAATTCGCAAACAGACCGACAGCGTCTTGCTGATTCAGCACGGCCCCTACGGTACCACATGTGCCAGGGTTGGCTGTATGCCGAGTAAAATGTTGATTGCTGCCGGGGATCTTGCTCATGCCATCGATGAAGGGGCTTATTTCGGGATAGATGGCCAATACCAGGTCAACGGTAAGCGCGTATTTGAGAGGCTGAAACAGGATCGAACCGAGAAATTTGTGGGCAGTGTCCTGAATTACGTCAACAGCATCGGGGATCAATTCAAAGTTGAAGGGAAAGCGACCTTCGTTGATCCAAATACGATTGATGTTGATGGCAAATTGCGAGTTAAAGCAGATAAAATTATTCTTACCTGTGGTTCAGCCCCCTATGTTTCCCCGGTATTTGAACATCTGCAAGATGAACTTGATACCAGTGATACTATTTTTGAGCTGGCTGATCTACCCAAGTCTCTGGCAGTCGTCGGTCTCGGAGTTATCGCTCTGGAACTGGGGCAGGCTTTTCACCGTCTTGGAGTTGAAACCACCCTTTACGGGCGTAGCGGTCGAATTGGTTCGTTTACCCACCCTGATATGCAGCGTGAAGTGATGCAAACCCTGCAACAGGAACTGAATATTATTCCACAGGGTGATTTTACCCACGCGACCAAAGTTGCTGGCGGCTATGAACTGACCTATCGCACCGGGGATGGTGAAATCATCACCAGAACTTATGAAAGGGTATTGCTTGCCAGCGGGAGAATTTCTAATCTGCGCAGTATGAACCTTGAAAATGCCGGTCTCAGCCTTGATTCCAGAGGGCTCCCTCAGTACGATCCACTAACTATGCAGTGTGGCGCTGCCCCGATATTTATTGCCGGTGATGCAACTGAAGATCTCCCCCTGTGGCACGAAGCATATATTGAAGGGCGGATTGCCGCGACCAGTGCGATCAATTTTCCGGTACGGAAAGAGGGGAAGCGGACTCCCGGCATGGGGGTATATTTTACTGATCCGGGGATGGCATCTGTTGGTGCCGTATACAGCGCTCTCAATCCGGAACAGACGATCATCGGGCGGGCAAGAATGGCGCAGGGTCCACGCCACGAAATTTATAACGACCGTCGCGGGATGATCCAGGTCTACGTTGATAAAAATAGTGGCACTTTGTTGGGGGCAGAAATATTTGGTCGCGGCGCTGAACACATGGCACAAACTCTGGTCTTGGCGATTGAACACAAAATGACCGTCGGTGAAATCCTCCAGATGCCTGTCTATCACCCCTCTTTGGAGGAGGTGATGAAGGATGCATTGAACAAGGCATTTTTTCAATTGAAATAGGGGAAACTTCACCTGCTGTGGGTTTTTATGGTACAACCTGATATTATTATCATTTTCACAATCGACGAAAAGAACAGATGAAATATTCAAGAGTATATATAGAATCGGTTGGTTACGAGCTGGCACCGATAGTCATCACCTCTGCGGAGCTGGAAAGTCGGCTCCGGCCAATGTACGATGCCCTCCATATTTCACCCGGCCAATTGGAAGCACTGACCGGGATTCGTGAGCGGCGCTGGTGGAAACCCAATACACCAATTTCTCAAGGGGCGATTGCTGCAGCTGAAAAGGCATTGCAGGAACGTAATATTTCCCCCCAGGATATTGGTGCGGTGGTTTATGCCGGAGTTTGTCGTGAACACTTTGAGCCGGCAACGGCCTGCCAGATTGCATCTGCTCTTGGCATTAAGGGGAATGTTGCTATTTATGACACTTCAAACGCCTGCCTCGGTGTCTTGAACGGCGTTCTTGATATTGCCAATCGGATTGAATTGGGACAGATCCGTGCCGGTCTGGTTGTGGCATGTGAAAGTTCCCGTGAAATCAATGAAATTATGATTCAGCAGATGCTGGATAATCCGTCGATGGAGCTATTTACTACCTCCCTGGCTACGTTGACCGGAGGTTCCGGGGCTGCTGCCGTACTTTTGACTGACGGTTCATTTTCACCTTCCAGACGCCCTAAATTACTGGGTGGAGTCAATATCGCGGAGCCGGAATTTCATCAACTTTGCCGCTGGGGAATTAATACAGAATCACCAGAAAACCATGTTCCCTATATGCAGACCGATGCCGTTGCGGTAATGAAACATGGAGTAGAGCTGGGCAAACGAACCTGGGAAGCTTTTTCGCGTGAAGTTGGAATTACTGCTGATCGAATTGACAAGGTTATTTGTCATCAGGTCGGTGAGGCTCATCAGAAGTTAATTCTACAAACAATCGGAGTTGATCCGGCAAAAGATTTTCCTACTTTTGAGTTTCTCGGTAATATGGGGACAGTATCGTTGCCGATTACTGCGGCGATTGCCAAAGAACGTGACGAGTTGCGCCCCGGAGATCTGGTTGGTTTTTTGGGTATTGGTAGCGGTTTAAACTGTCTCATGCTGGCAATTCAGTGGTAACTTTGGCGTCGCAAAATTCTTCAATCTGCAGTGTTAGCGTCTTTTTTTAAGATCTTGTCATACTGATGTATGTCTGCGCCCTTGAAAAAAGACGCTGCCTTGCGTATTGAATTTTTTGCTTAGCCAAAGTTGCCGTATAAATGTGAATTATTATGAATTTATCCCGTTTTAAATCTGAATACCCCTTCAAAAATAATTATTTTGATCTGAATGGATTGAAATACCATTATCTGGATGAAGGGAAGGGCGACCCGGTGGTGATGCTGCATGGCAACCCCTCCTGGTCCTTCTATTACCGCAATCTGGTGTGTGAGTTGCGCAGTGACTATCGTCTTATAGTTCCTGATCACATCGGTTGTGGACTATCAGACAAACCGGTTGATTCTCAATACTCATTTACTTTGAAACAGCGCGTTGATGATCTTGATGCACTACTTAAAAGTTTAAAGCTGAAGAAAAAAATTACTCTGGTGCTGCACGACTGGGGTGGGATGATCGGTATGGCATGGGCGATTCGTCACCCCGAGAAAATTGCCCGGCTGGTTATTCTGAATACCGCCGCATTCCATTTGCCAACAACCAAAGAATTTCCCCTGGCACTTAAAATCTGCCGCAATACCCAGCTAGGTGTTTTTCTGGTGCAAGGGTTTAATTTGTTTGCCCGAGGGGCAGCATGGGTTGGCTGTAAACGTCAACGGATGTCAGCTGAGTTGCGTAAGATCTATTGCAGCCCCTACGATAACTGGCAACACCGGGTTGCGACACTCCGCTTTGTTCAGGATATTCCACTTCTCCCCGAAGACCCCGGTTACGATCTGATCAGTCAGGTTGATGCTGGTCTGAAAAGTTTTTCCGACTTGCCAATGTGCATCTGCTGGGGTGAAAAAGATTTTGTTTTTGATCTCAATTTCCTTGCTGAATGGAAAAAACGTTTTCCTTCCGCAGAAGTTCATTCGTTTGCCGACTGTGGTCATTATATTCTGGAGGATGCCAAAGAGGAAATTCTGCCGATAATCAGGACTTTTTTGCAGGATAATCCAGTTTAAGGGTAAATCTATCCACATGTCCAAATCTCGAAGTTACAATATTGCGGCCCATTTGCCCGAGATGGCCGAGAAACAACCTGCCACGCCAGCAGTTCACTTCCCCTACAAACACGATAAAGATAAGCAACCACTCTACCAGACTTATACTTATGCTGAGCTGGACCAGCAGAGTAATAGAATCGCTGCCGGTCTGGAGTCGATCGGGATTAGCCGGGGAGTGCGCACGGTTCTTATGGTGAAGCCGAGTCTCGATTTCTTTGCCCTGACATTCGCCCTGTTTAAGGTTGGTGCTGTCCCGATCTTGATCGATCCCGGGATGGGGGTCAAGAACCTCAAGGTTTGCCTGGCTGAGGCCGAGCCGGAAGCGTTTATCGGTATCCCCAAGGCGCAGATTGCCAGATTGTTGCTTGGCTGGGGAAAGGGGAGTCTGAAAACGATCCTCACGGTCGGGGCAGGTTGGTTCTGGGGTGGGACAACTCTGGCTAAATTGATTGAGCCGATTGCTTCGAATCATCACTATGAAACCGCTGAGACGGCAGCAGATGAAATGGCTGCAGTATTGTTTACCAGTGGCAGCACCGGTATTCCCAAGGGGGCGGTCTACAGTCATGGAAACTTTATCGCTCAGGTTGAAGCGTTAAGGGATATCTATCAGATCACACCCGGAGAGATTGACTTGCCGACTTTTCCACTGTTTGCCCTGTTTGCCCCGGCATTGGGGATGACTTCGGTGATTCCAGAGATGGATTTTACCCGCCCCGGTTCCGTTGATCCCGAAAAGATTATCACAGCGATCAAACGTTTTGATGTCACCACCATGTTCGGCTCCCCGGCATTGATCCGGCGGGTTGGTTTGTATGGTGAGAAAAACAATGTTCAGCTGCCATCCCTGAAAAGGGCGATTTCAGCCGGGGCTCCGGTTTCTGCGGCGGTGCTGGAACGGTTCGTTAAAATGGTCAATCCCGGAGTGCAGGTTTTTACCCCCTATGGTGCAACCGAATCACTGCCGGTTTGTTCTATCGGCAGTGAAACTATTCTCCGGGAAACACGGTTTGCGACAGATCTGGGGAGGGGAGTCTGTGTCGGATTTCCGGTTCCGACCATTCAACTTGAAATCGTTCGGCTGGCGGATCGTGAAATAACAACCTGGCAAGACGATTTGAAAGTGGTTGGCGAAGAGATTGGTGAAATAGTGGTTAAGGGGCCACAGGTCACCGGCCGTTATTTTAATCGTTCTGAATCGACCAGATTGGCTAAAATTGTCGATCCTGAAGGGGGATTCTTTCACCGGATGGGAGATCTCGGTTATCGAGACGAGCAGGGGTGGATCTGGTTTTGTGGGCGTAAAGCGCATCGGGTTGAAACTGCAGCGGAAACACTTTTTACCATCCCTTGCGAAGCAATTTTCAATACTCATGATAAAGTATTTCGAACGGCGTTGGTTGGTATCGGGTCAGACGATAAGCAGCAACCGGTTATCTGTGTCGAATTGGAAAAGAGTTTGAGCCAACAAGGACAGAAACAGCTGATTGATGAGCTGGAGAGTCTGGCGCAGTCCCATGAAATGACAAAAAATATTCATCAATTTTTGATACATCCTGCTTTTCCCGTTGATATTCGTCACAACGCTAAAATTTTCCGGGAAAAACTGGCCGTCTGGGCCCAGGAGCAATTGCGATGAAGGTTCTGGTAACCGGTGGTGGTGGCTTTCTTGGTAAGGCAATTGTTAAGTTGCTGCTGAAACAGGGAGATGATGTCTGCTCATTTTCACGAAATATTTATCCCCAATTGACGGCACTTGGAGTTGAACAAACTGTCGGTGATCTGACCGATATCTCTGCGGTTATCAAGGCTGTTGATGCCTGTGATCTGGTTTATCACGTCGCTGCCAAAGCTGGAGTTTGGGGCAGTTATGATGAATTCTATCGACCCAATGTGATTGGTACTAAAAATATTATTCAGGCGTGTCGAAAATGTGCCATTACCCGCCTGGTTTATACCAGTTCACCCAGTGTCGTCTTTGACGGTTCCGATATGGAGGGGATTGACGAATCGGTTCCTTATCCCGATCATTATCTTTCCTGGTATCCACAAACTAAAGCCGAAGCAGAACAACTGGTGTTAGCAGCTAATGATGCTACTTTGGCAACTGTTGTACTGCGCCCCCATCTCATCTGGGGACCGGAGGACAACCACCTGGTCCCGCGCATTCTGGAGCAGGGTCGGGCCGGGGCGCTGCGTCGGATCGGTAAGAATCCCTGTCTGGTCGATACTGTCTATGTTGATAATGCTGCTGAAGCACATATCCTCGCTGCCAAAAAACTCTCGGTGAATGGTGCCGTTGCCGGGAAAGCCTACTTTGTCTCCAATGACGAACCATTGCCATTGTGGGATATGGTCAACCGGATCTTGGCGACTGATGGACTCCCTGCAGTAGAAAAAATGATTTCTCCACGACTCGCTTATGCCATCGGTGGGCTCCTTGAAAATATCTATCGTTTATTCAAGTTGTCTGGAGAACCCCGGATGACCCGATTTGTGGCAAAAGAATTATCAACTGCCCACTGGTTTGATCTCTCAGCTGCCAAGGCTGATTTTGGTTACCAACCTCAAGTTTCAATAGAGGAAGGACTGAGCCGTTTACAGGGTTGGTTGCGACAAGGAGACTGATGTGAAACCTGAAGTCTCGTGCTGGCAACATCCGCCATCGAGGTTAGCTCTTAAGGATGGGGAACTGCATCTCTGGCGCTTCTCGCTGGATGCACCACCCGAGATGATTCAATATCTGCAATCTCTCCTCTCTACCAACGAAATGGTTCGTGCTGAACGGCTTATTGACCCGCTGAAACGGCACTCTTTTGTCATGGCTCGAAGTTGTTTACGGCAAATATTGGCAAAATACCTCGGTCTGAACCCTGAACTTCTCAAATTCGGTTATAATAGTTCAGGAAAACCTTTTTTAAGTTCTCCAACTAAAGATAAATTGACGTTCAATCTTTCCCATTCCGGTTCCATAGCGATTCTCGCTGTCGCTATGGATGGTGAGGTCGGGGTTGATATCGAAAAAATAGATGCTGCTCTCAATTTTCAATCAGTGGCACGTCGCTATTTTACCCTTGCGGAAATGAATGAGCTGGAAAAACTTTCAATCCTGCGGCGCAGGCGTCAATTTTATCGACTCTGGACCCGCAAAGAGGCTGTTCTGAAAATGTATGGTACCGGCTTCAGTTTGCCGGGATCGATTGAAACATTTGTTTCAGATTTAGATCATTGCACTTTGATAAATATATTCTTAGCGACCAGTTATGTTTCTGCCCTCGCAGTAAACAGGCGAATAACCTCTATTCAAAAATTCAATATGTTGCCAGATAGAGAGATCAGATAGTGATCAAGATGGACTGGGAGTTTATCAAATAAGCTGCAAACAGCTGGTGGAATAACAACAGTTTAAAGGATTTCACTTGACACACTATGATCGATTTGGTACTTCAAAGCGCACGTTAAATCGACACCTGACGGCCCCGTCGCCAAGTGGTAAGGCAGAGGTCTGCAACACCTTTATCAGCAGTTCGAATCTGCTCGGGGCCTCCAATTTTTAAGAGTGCCAACCAGTTACGGTTGGCACTCTTTTTTTCTGGTGTTGAAAAACTTTACCAATTGAGACCATCAATTTATGGATCTTTTAACCCCACAAATAATCGCACTGACTTTGCTAATGGGTTCCTTTGCCGGTTTTTTGGCAGGATTGCTGGGAATAGGTGGTGGGGTTATTTTGGTTCCTCTGTTTCTCTGGCTATTTCCCCTTGCTGGTTTTCCTCCTGATCTGATTGTCCATACCGCTTTTGGAACCAGCCTCGCTATTATCCTGCCAACGGCAGTCAGCAGCACTCTGGGGCATCGCAAGCGAGGCAATGTTGATTGGCACATGGTTGCCTTTCTGGCTATTGGTGGTATTCTCGGCTCTCTTCTTGGTTCCTCGATTGCGTCAATTATTCCCGGAGCCACACTTAAAATATGTTTTGGGTTGATGCAGATTATTATCAGTCTGAAATTGCTATTTTATAATCCCCATATTCCAACCGAAAATCTGCAGCGGGCTAAGAGGGTTTCTCTGCTGCTGGTTGGATTTGCCGGTGGTCTTTTTTCTGCCTTCTTCGGCATGGGTGGTGGAGTTATTGCCGTTCCGTTGATGTTGATGGTTCTTCAGTTGCCCATTCATCTGGCGGTTGGTAATTCGAGCGCACTGATTGTTGTTTCCTCCTTCTCTGCAGTGATTTGTTATGTCTGCTACGGTCTGCAGAACGGCGGGAGCGCGCCATTTTCCATTGGCTATGTTAATCTATTAGTGACATTGCTGGTTGCCCCATTGTCAATAATCTTTGCCAGAGTCGGGGTTAAACTTGCCAGTCGTACCAGCCAGACAAAGTTGGTAAAAATATTTGCCGTATTGCTGATGCTCGTCGGTATCAAAATTCTACTTAAGTTGTAGGAGGTCCAGATGGTGCGCCAACCAGCAGTTGCCGGAAGTTTTTATTCTGCGAATCCGATAGAGTTAACTGCTCAGATTGATTCATTTCTAACCACTGAATATGAATCCAGAAATGTGAAGGGTCTGATTGTCCCACATGCGGGCTATGTTTATTCTGGAGCGGTTGCCGGGGAAGTGTTTGCTGCAGCGAATATCCCTGAACAGGTTATTCTGATTGGTCCTAATCATCATGGTGCGGGTAAGAATATTGCGGTTAGCGGTGCTGATAGCTGGGCGACACCATTGGCTGATGTCCCGGTTGCTACCGCTTTGCGGGAGCAACTAGTGAATGATATCCCTGCAATATCAATTGATGATCAAGCCCATAGATATGAACATTCTCTGGAAGTGATGTTGCCATTTCTGTTGCGTCGGCAGTCAAAACTGCAAATTGTGCCAATTGCGCTGGGACAACTGTCGTTAGCAGATTGTCTTCATCTAGGATCCGCTCTGGCGCAAACTATAAAGAACTGGGATCAGAAGGTGCTGTTACTTGCCAGTACCGATATGAATCATTTCAGTTCAGCCGAGACATCAAGAGAACTTGATTTCATGGCCATTAATGCTATGACTGCCTATGATCCGCAACGCCTTTACCGGGTTGTCAGGGAGAATCAGATCAGCATGTGTGGGGTATTGCCAACCGTTACGGTGATGCAGGCAGCCTATGATCTGGGTGCCAGAGAGTGCCAGCTGGTTCGTTATGCCCATTCAGGGCAGATTAATGGTGATAACAGCAGTGTTGTGGGATATGCCGGTCTGACAATTCAATAAGTGTAAATAGTTCTTACCGCAGAGTCACGGAGGACACAGAGAAAACCATAAAATGATTTTGATTTACTCTGTGTCCTCTGTAGCTCTGTGGTGAAAAAATAAACCCGATTTCAAGGAGTCTCCATGTCTGATCTACGTGTCCGTTTTGCCCCCAGTCCAACGGGTTATCTCCATATTGGCGGAGCCAGAACCGCACTATTTAATTATTTACTGGCAAAAAAAGAGTCGGGAATCTTTGTTTTAAGAATCGAGGATACCGATGTTGCCCGTTCAACCCAGGAGTCGGTTGATGCAATTCTCAATGCCATGACCTGGCTTGGCCTGGCGTATGACGAAGGACCTATTTATCAGTCTGATCGCTTTGATCTCTATAAAGAGAAGGTCCAACAATTATTGCATGAGGGGAAAGCCTATCGTTGCTATTGTACTGCAGAAGAGCTGGATGCTAAACGGGAGAAGGCCAGGCAAGAGGGGCGTAAGCCCAAGTATGACGGAACCTGTCGGAACCGAACTGATCAACCTGATACCCCCTTTGTGGTGAGATTCAAACTTCCCGCAGCAGAGGAAGAGACGACATTTGTCGACCGGATCAAAGGTTCGATCAGTTTTCGTCATGAGGAGTTGGATGACCTGATTATTCAGCGTACCGATGGAACCCCGACCTATAACCTGGTTGTTGTCATTGACGATGCCGAAATGGGTATTAACCTGATCATTCGTGGAGATGATCATATCAATAATACCCCTCGACAGATTCTGCTATATAAAGCGTTGGGTTATTCTGTCCCGGAGTTTGCCCATGTGCCGATGATTCTCGGGGCTGATAAAAAACGGTTATCCAAACGGCACGGCGCAACCTCAGTGATGGCTTATCAGGAGATGGGTTATCTACCTGAGGCACTGATTAACTATCTGGTGCGCTTGGGATGGTCTTTTGGTGATGAAGAAATTTTCAGTATGGCTGACCTGATTGAAAAATTCAGTCTTGATAATGTGGGTCGATCGGCAGGGGTCTTTAACCAGGAAAAACTTCTCTGGCTCAACAGCCATTATATCAAAACCGGAGATCCAGACAGGTTAGCCGAGCTACTGAAGCCATTTCTTGAACAAAAAAAGATTGAATTTGAGGATGGCCCAAACCTTGTTGATGTCGTCAAAAGTTTACAGGAGCGGTCTGCGACTCTGCTGGAAATGGCAGCGGGTGCCACATTTTATTTTGTTGATCCGGTCGAATATGAGGAAAAAGCAAAGAAAAAATTTCTCATCGCTGAACAAGCAGAACTTTTTAAAACTATACTTGAAAAATTAAGTGGTTGTGACACCTTTGTTATAGCTCAACTCGAACTCACTTTTGCTGAAATTATGGCAGAGACTGAGTTGAAATTTGGAAAAGTTGCCCAACCATTACGGGTAGCATTGACTGGCGGAGTTCCGAGTCCGGGAATTTACGAGGTGCTTCAGGTTCTCGGTAAGGAGCGTTCGTTGCAGCGGATTGAGCAGGCGATCATGGCTATTGTATAATTCACCATTGGTGAAAAAGAAGATATTAACTAAAAAAGCCGACAATCTGCATGAGTTGTCGGCTTTTTTAGTTAATATCACAATTGCTCTTTAATCCATTCATCCAATTGATCAGATATTTCTGTTGGCAAATCAACAAACTTCAACCCCAATCCCGGCTCGAATGGAAGGTAGGTCCCGTAGGGTCGTTTCCATACGACTTCGCATAAACAGCGAACCCTCTCTTTTAATGGCGTTGGCAGTTGAAATTCCAGTTTAATTTGTTCCCCTGGTTGGATTGAATTTGTCGTCGCAATAAACATCCCGCTTTTACTTATATTTTTGCTGTAACCAAAAAAAGCTGGACGATCACCGTCAATACGAACCTTTTGAATGATCAAAGGAGCACGTAGATTTTTTCTCAAATCAGCTTTTGGTCGTTCTGTTTCTGATCCCATAGAATCCCCTTTTTTTGATTTACTTCAATAGAATATTCTAATTTCTCTCCGGATGCAATAGAAATAAATTGTAGCCAATCTCCGGTTGATATTTAAATCCACTTTTTTCCGATTATCAAAAAAACGTCACTCCAAAATGCTGTCTTGAGAGAGGTTAAGGAGTGCAAGAAGCTATTACTTTAATGATGGCTGGCGAGGAGTGAAATCCCTACTTTTAACTCTTTTCATAATCTCCTTTTAATGACTTGTTTTGGGTTTGACATGGGCTGTGGCTTGATGTAGAAGAGAGCTGAAAATTCTATTTACCAGGCAGCCTGTCGGACTATAATGAACTGGCTGCAAATTCGTCTGTTTGGTCCATATTTCAGCTTCTTTTCGACCAATAGCTAAGGCTATTACTCTCAAATGAGTCAAAATCTGATCTCAAACGACCAAATTTTCGCTTCAGCTCAGATTGTCCGACAGGCTGCTAGTGGGTTACGTAATTGTTGGATTGAGTTTTTAAGTTCTATCGGAGTTGATTCATTTTCTTTGCGTATCCCACCAACACAGAAATATGAAAGGTTGACTAGAGATGTTCAAGAATGTAAAAACCGCACCCGCTGATCCGATTATGGGTCTGACTGAGACCTTCAAAGCCGATCCGAATCCTGACAAAATTAACCTCTCTGTCGGTGTATACAAAGATGCTACCGGACATACGCCGGTTCTTGAGTCGGTGAAAGAGGCGGAGAAACGCGTCCTTGAACAGGAAGATTCCAAAGGGTATTTGCCGATGACCGGTGAACCTGCTTATTGTGCCCGGGTTCAGGAACTTCTCTTCGGTGAAGATCATGAGATTATTGCCAACAAACGTGCTGCGACCGCTCAATGTCCGGGCGGCACTGGTGCATTGCGGGTGGTTGGTGATTATCTGCATGTTCTGCATCCTGATTCCAGCCTCTGGTTAAGCGATCCAACCTGGGCTAACCACGGTACAATTTTTGCGGCAGCTGGACTCAATTGTGAAAAGTACGCATACCGTGACCCCAAGACTAATGGTCTCGACTTTGAGGCGATGTATGAGTCGATCAAGAAAATTCCGAAGGGTGATACAATCCTGCTGCACGGTTGCTGCCACAATCCAACCGGCATCGACCCAACTCCAGAGCAATGGTCCAAGATCGGTGAACTGCTCGCTGAACGGGGCATCCTCCCTCTGGTCGATTTTGCTTATCAGGGCTTGGCCAATAGCATAGAAGATGACCGGCTTGGTTTGTTGGAGCTGACGAAGAAGGTCAAGCAAATGTTCATCTGTTCAAGTTTTTCCAAAAACTTTGGACTTTACCGTGAGAGAACCGGTGCGCTGACGGTGGTTGGTGACGATGCAGAGCAGGCTGCTACGGTGATGAGTCAGGTCAAGCTGCGGATTCGCTACAATTATTCGAACCCACCCTCCCATGGTGGTCAGGTGGTTGCCGTGGTCTTGAGTGATAAAGAGCTCAGATCTAAATGGATTGAAGAGGTTGCCGAAATCCGTGATCGGATCAACGAGATGCGCCATCTGTTTGTCAAAACACTCAAAGAAAAAGGGGTCAAACAGGATTTCTCATCAATCACCGAGCAACGTGGCATGTTCAGTTTTTCAGGGCTGACTAAAGAGCAGGTCAATCGATTGCGCGAGGAGTATTCTATCTATATCGTTGGCTCGGGTCGGATCAATGTTGCCGGGATGACCCCTGATAATATGGACAGGCTCTGCGAAGCCATTAAATCGGTTCTCTAATTTTCGATATCGACCGAGTCTGCCTTGATTATTGTGGCAGTTTCATTGCGTCGTTTTTGCTTGACGATCAAATTGTTCTTTGTTAGAAAGTCCTTCTTCATTTAATGGGGCGTGGCCAAGCGGTAAGGCACCGGATTTTGATTCCGGCATTCCCAGGTTCGATCCCTGGCGCCCCAACCATAAAATTATTATCAGGATTTCAGTTGTCCCGAGGGATGACGATAAAAAGGACGGAGCTTTTGCTTCGTCCTTTTTAAGTATCAATTGTCTTCTGTCGATGATAATTTTAAAGACTCATATTGATTAAACTTCGAATTTTTACCCAATATCTATTGGAGGATCAATGGAGCCGTTTCGATTTGCCGATTTTTTGTTTATTTTTCTTACCCTTGTGATCACTTGCACAATACTTTGGTTTGTCAACAAGGCAAAGGCAAAGGGAGCGCGGGGAAACTCGACAGAAAGTTCACGGCCTGAAACTGAGGTTATTTCTGATTCTGATGAGAATAAAGAGTAGTGGCTGCAATGACTGAAAGGATGGTGCTATGACGAGTGACGGGTTATCCTTCCCCATATTTAACCAATCCTGTTCTTCACTGTTGTGTCGGCATTTGACGGTACAACTTTTTGAACAGTTAAAAGACCGGGTGACAGAAAACGGATTTACTTTAGCCAAGGTCATTAACTCGGGTGTCGTTAATCAGGACAGCGGTGTCGGTGTCTATGCCGGTGATGCTGCATCTTATGATCTGTTCAGTCCCCTTTTTGATCCGATTATTGCCGATTATCACGGTTTTTCCAAAACCGACAAACATCGCAGTGATCTGAGTCTGGAAAAACTTTCTGCCCCTGATCCCGATCCTGATGGGAATTTTATTCTCTCAACTCGTATCCGGGTTGGACGTAACGTGGCAAATATACCTCTTGGCCCGGCACTAACCAAAGAGCAGCGTAATTCAGTTGAAGCTCAGGTTTCCAGAGCGCTACAAAATTTAACCGGTAAACTGGCAGGAACCTACTACCCTTTATCGGGAATGGAAGAAACGGTTCGACGTCAATTGATTGCTGACCATTTTCTGTTCAAGGCGGGGGATCGGTTTCTTGATGCTGCTGGTCTGAATCGGGACTGGCCAGAAGGGCGGGGGATCTTTCACAATCGTGATAAGACATTTCTGGTCTGGGTGAATGAAGAAGATCAACTGCGGATTATTTCGATGCAGCAAGGTGGAGATATTGAGGCGGTTTTCAGTCGCCTGATCAACGCTGTTAAAGAGATAGAAAAATCGGTTACTTTCATGTTCGATCCAAGGCTTGGTTATCTGACCAGTTGCCCCACGAACCTGGGGACCGCGATGCGAGCAAGTGTCCATATCCGTCTGCCAAAATTGGGGAACGATATGGAGACATTTAAAAAAATCACCGATGCCGCTCATCTTCAAATTCGTGGCATTGATGGCGAGCACTCGGAAACTAAAAGTGACATTTTTGATATCAGTAATAAAAGACGTTTGGGTGTCACCGAAGTCGACTGTGTTCAGGACATGTACAATGGGGTTGCAGCCCTTATAAAGCGTGAAAAAGAACTATAGAAATCATTCATTTATAAAAATACGAAAGCCCGACACAAATTTAGTGTCGGGCTTTTTTGTTAGAAAAGTAATCATCAGGTAAACGTGAGTTTTCGCTCCAGATCCATCGAGGTTGAAACCCGCTTGGCTTCCTGCATCGAAATCGAGCCATTGTTACAGAGTTGAATCAGATGCTGATCCATCGACTGCATCTGATATTGAGCCGCCCCCTTTTCAATATGACCCTCTATCTCATCGAGATTTCCGTCCCGAATACAAGCCTGAATCGTTGTTGTGGTGCGCATCACCTCGACGACTGGAATCAATTTTTCACCAGTTGTATCTTCGACCAACCTTAAAGAGACTGTTGCAACGAGAATATCTGCAAGGCGCTGGCGGATGATTTCTTGTGAATCAGGGGGGAAGTGACCAACAATTCGATTGATTGTTGAAGACGCATTTTGAGTATGCAGTGTTGAAAAGACCAAATGTCCGGTTTCTGAAGCTTTTATGCAGGAATCTATTGTCTCTAAATCGCGTAATTCCCCGACCATTATGACATCCGGATCCATTCTCAGTGATGCTTTCAGTGCCGAACTGAAATCTGCCGTATCAATCCCCACTTCACGTTGAATGATGCAACTTTTGCCCGATGCAAAGAAAAATTCTACCGGATCTTCAATGGTGATGATATTAAAGGCATATTTTTCGTTGATATGATTTATCATCGATGCCAGTGTCGTTGACTTGCCATTTCCGGTTGGACCGGTCACCAGGATAAGACCATTAGGTGCTTTAACTATCTCTGAGAGAACCGCTGGTAATTTAAGATCTTCAAAGTTGCCAATCTCCGGTGGAATCACCCGCATGACAATACCGATGTGACCGCGCTGTCTGAAAAGACTGACTCGAAACCGGCCACTGTTCTCCAGTGAATATGAGGTGTCATACTCAGTGAAGTCATCCGGTAAATCCCGTTTATTGCTTTTCATAATTGTTTCGGCAATAAATTCCGTGTCAGCTGCCGTCAAATCAGCTAATTTAGAACGTAAAAGCTGACCGTGGGCACGAAAAAACGGGGGATTATCGACTTCAAAGTGGACATCGGAGACTCGCTTTGCAAATGCAATTTCTAAAATTTGATTGAGTGTTTTACTGTCCATAAGATATCCTAGTGTTTGACTTCTGGTTGATTAGGGAGATTGAGTTGTTTCCTGAACAATACATTTTCCATAGTGACTCCAGCTTGGACAACAAAAAACTCAAGAAAATCAACGGCAACTTGTTTTGCCGGAGAGTCGCCAAAATCTGCATATGTGATGGTGATAACGCGACCGTTGCTTTTAAGAGGGAGCAACAAAATTGTGCTATCAGTTGGAGCTGAAATCTCCGGATAAAGGAGATCGGTGAAAGTACTTTCGGTTGGGTTTCCAAAAAAGCTGGCACCAGAATTGATGATATCATGAATGTTTGAATCTTTACGGATAGGGATCCGGAGCTTCAATGGTGCCGCTACTCCTTGTTCTTTATCTGCCTTAATCCCAACACTGCGCTCTGCAATCAACTCATCTTTATCAACAATCAACGTCAAAGTCCGTTCAAATAATTCGCTGATAAATTGTAAAACCAGCAAGGAGATATCCGGAGCTTTATGGAGTAAGCGTAACCCTGACAGACTATTACGTAATTTAGCAAACAGCTGGCGACGTTCTTCATTAAAGCAGTTACGAATATAAACCTGGAAGGTGTTGAGGAAATTAATCATATCCTCAGTAAATGTCTCTTCCCGTTCAGAAAAGTAGGGCATTGGAAAGACGGCCCGCGCCCCATCGTTAAACGATTGTAAAGAAAATTCAAAATTGAGCGGAGAGGCAAGTTGGATAATTGAAACCTGTGGATATCGCACCATTTTCAATGAGCGGATATCGACAATTTCACTTTGACTGAACCCTGCAACATCAACAACCGGGCTACCGAAAACCAGTATTGGCTCCAGATATTTAAATAATGTCCGCTCAATCAGATTGTCCAGTTCATGCTGCTCCGCTGTGGCAAAAACGAGAATTCCCTCTTTTTTACAGACGGTCATGATGGCATGTTGCAGAAACTTATCGCAGGTATAGATAATCACCGCTTGTGATTTTGTTGTTGAACTGGATAGAGAATTATCACCAAGATTGGTCGTCGATATGCCGGATAAGAAATTGACGAGTTTTTCTTTGCTATCATCTGCGAGGTATGGAAGCGTTTCATCAATAATCTGGCGATGGATATCTGCCGGGTCAAAAGCTTCCAATACTTTAAAAACATGTGGTTTTTTTCGCACTACCTTGTCAAGATCTGCCAGACCAAGCAGGTCTTCTGAGACCAGAACATCTTCTGTCGTCTCTGGTTGCGTTGTCTGCTGCTCGTTACTTTCTTCAAACTGCTCCAGTGGATTATCGATCAGCGGCTCATCAGAGAGCTGAATCTCACCGGAATGAACTTTCTCATCAAAGATACGCAGAGCATCCATCAGAACCATCTGGGTATCCAGATTGACGGTTTCCAATTGTTTGGGGAGATAGCGGTAGTCATCAGGAACTTTAGTCTTGTCGACGTCTAAAGTGAAAATTCCCCGGGTCCAGCCGATCATTTCGACAACGGTCATCTCGATTAATGTTTCAAGGGCTTTATACGCAGCCTCTTTTGGCAAGCCACAGTGAGTTAGCAGGGTCGCAATCAGGGGTTGACGATCTTCACCAGCGGTCTTCTGGATCCCAAGTGCTTTATCCAGATCCTCTTGTTTAATGGTATGACTTTGAAGGAGAATTTTGCCAATTTTCAGTTTTTCACTGGAGTGGGTGGCACTGATGATATAACCATCGTTAAATACGAGTTGACCTTCCCCTTTGCGGCTATAGACATTCAATGTTCCCGATTTGCGGGTTGAATGGATCAGTTGAATAACATCAACGATTGGTAGGTGTTCAAGCTCGCCAGTTAATGGCATCGGCTGTTTTCCTTTCGGTATGGTTATATTCTGCCTGCTAGAATATTTATGAATACACGTTAATATCTATTAAACTAAAAATTGTCATTAGTTTCAAGTAAATTAAACAATTTTTTCTGATATTATCCTCATCGGTGTAATATCAGCTCATAGATGTCTCAATTTCATCCCCTTGAAAGGGTATTATTCTCATTTCTTAAACTGTGTGTATACAGTAAGATATACAGACAGTTCTGTATCGCAATTAAATTGTTTCTGGAGGAATTAATGTATCGTCGAACAAAAATTGTTGCCACGGTTGGTCCCGCTTGTTCAGAGAAAAATCAACTGGAAGATCTGATGAAAGCAGGCGTTGATGTTTTCAGGTTGAACTTTTCCCATGGTGAACAAAAACAGAAAGAGATCTGGATTAAACAGATTCGGGAACTATCTGCAGAATATAAAAAAGCAATTTCCATCATTGGGGATCTGCAGGGGCCCAAGATTCGCACCGGACTGATGCGTCATGGCGGTCAGCAGCTTGATATTGGCCAAGAAGTTATTATCACAACAGCTGATGTCGAAGGTGCAGATGGCCTGATTCCGACAACCTATTCAGCGTTGCCGCATGATGTTGCCCCCGGAGATCAAATTCTGCTGGATGACGGGCAGCTGGAATTGGAAGTCAGCAGGATCGAATCTGATCAGGTGTACTGTCTGGTTAAAGTTGGTGGATTACTGAAAGACCGGAAGGGGATCAATCTTCCGGGAGTCAATATTTCTACGCCCTCTATGACCGAGAAAGATATTGCCGATCTGGATTTTGCCATAAAACATCAACTTGACTGGGTTGCTCTCTCTTTTGTCCGAACCGCTGAAGAAGTTACCCACTTGAAGCAACTTCTGGCTGAGAAGAATTCATCAATTAAAGTTATTGCTAAAATTGAAAAGCCCGAAGCCGTAGAGAACTTTCCTGCGATACTCACGGTGACCG
>JAOZQF010000076.1 GCA_029932345.1 Desulfuromusa sp.
GTTTCAAGATCGGCAATTGGCTGTTCAAAATCCAAGTATTGATTCATCAAGTTTCTCCCTACCCTGCATTGGTTATACATCCAAGTTCAATATCTTTGCTAATTGATTACATTAAAACTTCAGCATACTAAAGGTCAAGTATTAGTCCAGAATAGCGTCCGGTTTTAAAAAATCATTCAAAGTTCATCACATTGTAACCAAACAATTTTTCGGCATCGGCCATTGCGTCATCGGTTGCCGCCATTTTCAACCGATCCGGCAGAGTAATAATTGTTTCACTGCGGTTGGGAATCGTAATGTGCAACTGAACATCGCAATGGCCTCGGTAACGCTGGACAATCCCCTTGAGCTGGCGCATCTGCACCTCATCCAGACCGGGAGTGGTCAAGCGGATATGGACCAGCTTAGCCAGCGTCTCCTTAACATCACGCAACAGAGAGACTTCGGTTGCCAATATTTTACACGCCTCTTCCCCGACATCCAGCTCACCACTGACCAGCAGTGGATCCTCCCCCTTGATGAATTCCATTGCAGCACTATAGACTTCCGGAAAAACAATCACCTCAACTGAACCACTCAAGTCTTCCAGAGTGACAAATGCCATCCGATCACCCTTTTTGGTAATCAACTCTTTCACTGTTGAGACGATGCCGCACACCCGCACTGACTCTTTATCGGTGCGCTCTGAAAGCCCGGCAGCGTCACAGGTGGCAAAGCGTTTGATTGAGTCACTAAAGCGCGCCAGGGGATGACCGGAGACATAAAAACCCAATGCCTCTTTTTCATAGCTCAGCAGGGTTTTCTCGTCCCACTCCTCAACCTCGGGGAGATCACCATAACCATTTCCCCCTGCGGATAAAATTTCCTGGGTCCCGAACAGAGAATCCTGTCCCGATTCCTGTTCGCGCTGCAACCGTTGACCAATCTCCATCGCTTCTTCAAAGGTGGCAAAAAATTGGGCTCGCTTCCCCCCCAGAGAATCAAATGCACCGCACTTGATCAGAGCTTCCACCACCTTTTTATTCACTTTCCGTAAATCGACCCGCTCGCAAAAATCCTGCAAGGAGGTAAATGGTTTATCCTCGCGCACCAGTTGAATTGAATCGAGGGCAGCAGCACCAACCCCTTTTACCGCGCCGAGACCAAAGCGCATCACCTCTTCAGCAACGGTAAAAGAACGCTCGGAAGCGTTGATATCCGGGGGAAGAACTTCAACTCCCATCGCCCGGACCTCACTGATATTTTTAATCACCTTATCGGTGTTTTCCATATCCTCGGTGAGCAGCGCTGCCATGAATTCAACCGGGTAGTGGGCTTTAAGATAGGCGGTATGATAGGCAATCAGCGCATAAGCTGCCGAGTGGGATTTATTGAAACCATAGGCGGCAAACTTTTCCATCAGATCAAAAACAGATTCCGCTTTTTTCAGATTCAGGTTGTTTTCAGCAGCTCCGGCCAGGAAGATTTTCTTTTGCTTGGCCATCTCCTCAGCTTTCTTTTTGCCCATCGCCCGACGTAACAGATCGGCACCACCCAGACTGTAATTTGCCAGGATCTGGGCAATCAGCATCACCTGTTCCTGATAGACGATGACCCCATAGGTATCTTTGAGAATCGGCTCAAGTTGAGGAAAATCAAACCTGAACTTCTCTGTTCCATGTTTACGTTTGATAAAGGAATCGACCATTCCAGAGCCTAACGGCCCGGGACGATACAATGCCACCATGGCAATCAGATCCTCAAAACAGTTGGGTTTGAGTTTGACCAGATACTCTTTCATGCCGCTTGATTCCAGCTGAAACACCCCGGTCGTTTCAGCACGGCTGAGCAGTTCAAAGGTTTTCTTGTCGGCAATAGAAACCAACTGTAAATCAAACGTTGAATCTTTTCCTTCACGAATAATACGCGTCGCATTTTCAATGACTGTCAGGGTTTTTAAACCGAGAAAATCAAACTTCACCAGGCCGATTTTTTCTACATAGCTCATCGGGTATTGAGTCACCTGCCCCCCCGACTTTGGATCAACATAGAGGGGCAAATATTCGGTGAGGGCCCTGGGAGTGACCACAACTCCAGCCGCATGGGTGGAAGCATGGCGAGTCAAACCTTCAAGGGCCAGTGAAATTTTGACCAGTTCTTTGATTTTGGGATCTTTTTCAATCAGAGTTTTTAATTGTGGTTCCTGAACTATCGCCTCACTTAAATTAATGCCGATGACGTTGGGAACCAGTTTGGCAAGTTTATCGACCTCCCCATAAGGGATATTCAGTGCCCGGCCAACATCGCGCAGCACCCCTTTCGCCAACATGGTGCCAAAGGTGATGATCTGTGCAACATTCTCTGCACCATATTTTTGCCGAACATACTCGATCACCCGCTCGCGACCGTAGATACAAAAATCGACATCAATATCAGGCATTGAGACCCGCTCCGGGTTCAAAAACCGTTCAAACAAAAGATTATAGGGGATGGGATCAATATCGGTAATCCGGATGGCATAAGCGACCAGACTTCCCGCTGCAGAACCGCGACCCGGGCCAACCGGGATATGCTGATCTTTTCCCCAGTTGATAAAATCGGCAACGATCAGAAAATAACCGGGAAATCCCATCTGCTTGATACAGGTCAGCTCTTCGACCAGCCGATCTTCATAGATCTGGAGGTCCTCTTCGCTTAAATCCCGGAGGCGGCGAATTTCGGTTAAACGCTCTTCAAGACCGCTCCGACTCAGCTCTTCGAGAACCTCATCCAGAGTTTTATCCACCGGTTTTTCATATTGTGGAAAATGGTAGGTGTTGAAATCAAGATCCAGATTACAACGTTCAGCAATCTGAATTGTATTACTAATTGCCTCCGGTTGATCCGGAAACATTTTGATCATCTCCTGTGGTGATTTAACGTAGAATTCATCATTGGGAAAACGCATCCGATTCGGATCATCCATGGTTTTACCGGTCTGAATACAGAGCAGCACCTCATGGGCAAATGAATCTTCACGGGAGAGATAGTGGCAATCGTTGGTTGCAACCAGCGGCAGATCCAACTCATTGGCAATCGAAATCAGACCGGCATTCGCCTTGGCCTGCTCGGGTAAATAATTTTCCTGTAATTCGAGATAGAAACGTTGCTGATCAAAAACCTGCGCCATCTCGGTTGTCCGCTGCAAAGCCTCTTCGGGATGATTAAGGTTGATCAGGGTTGGCAACTCGCCACCAAGGCAGGCCGATAGAGCAATTAAACCCTCATTATGTGTCGCCAACAGCTCCCAGTCGATGCGTGGTTTATAATAAAATCCCTCTCGATAGCCGGCTGAAACCAGGTGACAGAGATTTTTATAGCCGATCTGATTCATACAGAGCAGCACCAGATGGTAGGATGCCTCCGATGATCCACGGGCGTTTCCTTTGGTAAACCGGGAACCGGGAGCAACATAAACCTCACAGCCGACAATCGGCTTAATCCCTGCCTTCATCGCCTTGCTGTAAAATTCGATGGCACCAAACATATTGCCATGATCGGTGACAGCAATAGCAGGCATCTTAAATTCTTTTGCCCGGGTAACCAGTTCATCTAGTTTGATCGCCCCGTCAAGCAGGCTGTATTGACTGTGCAAATGGAGATGGACAAAATTTGAGTGTTCCATAAGTCGCGGTTATCCAAAGGAAAGGTTGATATATAAAAAGTTCAAAGGAGAAAATTCTTCTTTATGCAGCGATTTGGTGGTCTGAAAGAGAGGTTATCATCGCTGGAGTTAGCGGGTCAATAAATCTTCAGAGAAGATTACCTTCCCCCTTTTCATAAACCCAGATTTGCGCTATTTTCATCAAACTACATGGGTTTTAAACCTTAATTTAGTCATTGAGATAGATTGACCAAAAGGAAACCAAATGCGCATTGAATCTGATCTGAAGCTCGGTTTTAAAGATGTCCTGATCCGGCCGAAGCGATCAACGTTGAAAAGTCGTTCCCAAGTCAACCTGGAGCAGAATTTCACTTTTTTACACAGCCAACGCAAGTGGAGTGGAACTCCGGTGATTGCGGCCAATATGGATACCGTCGGAACTTTTGAGCTGGCGAAAGTGCTTGCCGATTTCGGCATGCTCACCGCAATCCATAAACATTACTCCATCGATGCCTGGAACGCTTTTTTGGATGATCAGGAAGAGACGATTTACCGGCGGATTATGGTCAGCACCGGGACCGCTACAGCAGATTTCGCCCAACTCAAAAAAATCTTGTCACAGCATCCCAACCTTGAGTTTATCTGCATTGATGTTGCCAACGGTTACGCCGAATCATTTGTTGAATTTGTCAGCCGCTGTCGTGACAGCTATCCCGACAAAACCATTGTTGCCGGAAACGTTGTCACCGGCGAAATGGTTGAAGAATTACTCCTCTCCGGAGCAGATATCGTCAAAGTTGGGATCGGACCGGGTTCGGTCTGTACCACCCGGGTAAAAACCGGCGTTGGTTACCCGCAACTTTCTGCCGTGATCGAATGTGCCGATGCCGCTCATGGATTGGGGGGTCGCATCATCTCCGATGGTGGCTGTGTCAGTGCCGGAGATGTCGCCAAAGCCTTTGGTGGAGGTGCCGATTTTGTCATGTTAGGTGGCATGCTGGCCGGACACAATGAAAGTGGCGGTCAATTAATTGAACGGGAGGGAAAACAGTTTAAACAATTTTACGGGATGAGTTCTGAAACCGCGATGGAACAACATGCGGGTGGCGTTGCTGACTACCGGGCATCGGAAGGGAAAACCGTCGAAGTTCCTTATCGAGGTGCCGTTGCAGATACGGTGAAAGATATCCTCGGTGGAGTTCGGTCAACCTGTACTTATGTAGGCGCTTCAGCACTGAAAGAATTGACCAAACGGACCACGTTTATCCGGGTTCAGGAGCAGGAGAACAGAACCTTTTCCTGACTGACCCCAGAGAACGGAAGAGCAGATATCCAATAAAAGGTCTTTGACTTTTGCTCACAAGGAAAAACCAACATGACAAAATGTAGCCGCGTAGAATTTCAGCTTCATCCATTGCGCGACACTCTTTATAACGAACTACATAGACGCCCTTTCTACTCTCTAGAATCACCACAGCAGGTGACTCACTTAGCAGCCTGTTGTTGCAGCCCGGAAGAGCTGGAAACGTCCTATGAGCTTTTATGTGAGCTCTGTAAGCGTTACGAAGTCACTCCACCGCAGGCCGAAATCACCACCTTCCATCAAAACTTTGGTGATTTTATTATCAACTGGGAGCGGCATGTTGAGTTTTACTCCTTCACCATTATGCAACTAGCCCCGGTTAAAGGAGAGCCTTTTCAGTATACAGCAATTGACTTATTACCCGCTGACTGGATGAAACAACTCCCCGGAGAGATAATAGCAGCTTTCCACATCATCATCGACAATCAGCAGCTCGATTATGATGATAACTCTCTGGTTCGGGACTTTGAAGGGCACTCGGTCATGTGGAGCAGCACTTATGCTGGAAAAGCGCAAATTTACACCGCATTCAAGTTGCATGGTGATGGCTATGGGCGGTTCATTATTTGCGATAAAGGAATGAGCGATTTGCAAACCGGACGTTTATCCCGGCGATTGATGGATCTGGAAACCTATCGTTTGCTCTCCCTTCTCTCTTTACCTATTGCCAAACAGATTGCTCCACAATTGCTTGATATGGACAACCAGCTGGCTGAAATTCTAACGGTGGTTGCAAAACAGGATACAGCCGACAGTGAACGTCAGTTATTGGAGAAGCTAACTAAAATTGAAGCCCAACTGGAAACCTATCGAGCAGAGACAACCCGTCGTTTTTCGGCTACGGGTGCCTACCATCAATTGGTTAAAGATCGACTGGAACGGATCAATGAAGAAAAAATTGTCGGACATCTTTCAATCGGTGAATTTGTTAACCGGAGATTGAACCCAGCCTTAAGAACCTGCGAATCAGTACAGCGATGGATGGAAGACCTGTCTAAACGAATTGAGCGCGCCAGTGACCTGATGAGAACCAGAGTCAACCTGAATCTTCAAGAACAGAACCGTTCGCAACTGACCGCAATGAACCAACGTAGCAAGTTACAGTTTCGGCTCCAGGAGACTGTCGAAGGGCTATCTATTGCAGCCATCAGCTATTATGCTATTGGGCTACTCAGCTATCTGTTCAAGGGGCTCCCCCTGGAGCGCTGGGGACTGGATAAAAACATCCTGCTAGCCTGCTCTATTCCGGTCGTCCTGACAACAATATGGTTTGTCACTCGCCGAATCAAACGTAGATTGATTCAAGATCAGGACTCTGATGAATGATCAGCTGTCTAAAACTTCGACCCCTGCAATTTCCAGCATGCTCACCAACTTTATTAACGGAAGTCCGATCAAGGAGTTGTAGTCCTCGCCCGCCATCTTCTCCATCAACGCAATTCCAAGTCCCTCTATCTTAAATGATCCGGCGCAATCAAACGGTTTTTCGCGCTGTAGATAATTGTAGATCTGATCATCACTCAGTTTTCTGAACGTCACTGAAAAAGTTGCATAATCTGTCTGCACAGCCCCGCTTCGACTATCAAGTAGTGCCAGTCCGGTGTAGAAACAGTGGGTTTTTCCGCGCATCTGTTTCAGCTGTTGAAATGCAGTCTCAATGTCACCCCCCTTACCAACAGGGCGACCTCGCTGGTCAACAAAAAGCTGATCCGAACCAATAATCAGCGCATCAGGATAGCTTTCGGTAAGGCTTTGTGCTTTTCCCAGGGCAAGATGGCGAACCAACAATGCTGGCGCAACACTTGGATCAATCTTTTCAATAAAATCGGGGGCAGCGGTTATAAAAGGGAGTTGCAACTGCCGCAGCAACTGTTGTCGATAGGGGCTGGTTGAGGCCAGAACAATTCTTCTCATCAAAATTTCCTTTTTCTGGCTCAACCCGGGTTATTATAAAACAGGTCAAGCGGCCAGATTATCCGCCCGACAACTTCCAACAGTATCAGGGTTGTGCCAATCGGGTGAGCGGTGATAGTTGCCGATATTATCCAGTTTTGGCAGAAGAATTTTAACTTCCGCCACCATTTGTTGCAATAACAAAGACTCATCAACGACCGCAGGGAAAGATTCGATGGCACCGCTTTCATCCCATACGGGAAGAATCTGAGCGGACTCCTCAGTTCCCAGGAAAACCTCACCCACCAGTTCACATAACCCATCGCCAAGCAACCCACGAACCACTCCCGAGGTTATATCGCCATGGTGTTGTAAATCTATATCACGAATTTCAAAATAGATGTTGCACTCTTCTGTTCCACTTGCCGGGGATAACCAGATCATCACTTCCTCCTTGGGAAAATAGGTTATCTCCTATTCTACACATTGGCGTGACAGAAAAAGTCACATACTGCCTGGAGTTTGTTGAAAAATTAAACCCTCCTCCATTCCGTCGGTAAATTTTTTACGGAAAGACTCCGGCCCGATCACCCGAACAAACGGGATAAAAGAGTAGACCCAGGCGAGGATCTCCTTGTCCCCACTGGCACTAAAGCGCAGCAGCAGAGAACCATCGGGATGTTCTTCAATCTGCTGCTCGGGATGCCAAATCCGTTCACGGATCAGATGTGCCACCTCCTTATCAAATAACAGCTCAAGTCGCCGCGGCTCCCCTTCATCAATCAAACCAAAAGCTGTCCCGGTCAGCATCTCGGGATGATAATCTTCGGGGACTTCAAAACGTTCCGGATGGACTTCCACCTTCTCAATCCGTTCAACCGCAAACAGTCTGAGAGCCTTGCGATTATGAGCATAACCGCCGATATAAAGACCATTTTTAAAAAATAGCAGGGTATAGGGATCAATCAGATACTGCTGTTTTTCCCTTTTTGCCGGACGATAATCGATCAGACAGCGCTGCTGTTTCAGGAGTGCCTGACGCAACTCTCCCAACAAATTATGCTGTTTTGAGTAGTCCTTAAAACCGTGGAATCGCGGCGTTGAAACTTCAGCAATCCGCTCCAGGTGGGCAATACTTCGTGGCGGCAAGTTGGAATGGATCCGGGAAAATATCGCCTCTAAATCATCCTGAAACGGGGTGCCGTGTAAAAATGACAACTGTCCCCGACACAGATAAAATGTCATCAACTCTTCAAGGGAGAAAACAATCGGGGGGATTTTACTGAAGCCGGCAATAAAACTGTAAACGACAAAACCATCATCCTGACGTTCACTCACCAGCGGATATCCCGCCTCAATAATTGCCTGAAGGTCGCGGTAAATCGTCCGCCGTGTCACCTGACACTCTTCCACCAGTTCGTCTACCGTCGCTCCATAGCGTGCTTCCAGAATTCTGATCAAATCATGTAGACGAGCTGCCTGACTGTACTTCTTAGTCATCCGACCCGGTTTACGTTTCGCCATAAATAGAGAATACCCCTCTTATCAGCTGTTTTAAAATCCTGCGACAATAAAGCCATGATTGCTCAAGCTTAAAAATTGCCAGACCCTTTTTCGGCATAAAATATCATGGTTATTCAAAAATGCCTACCTCGACCATTGACATAAAGTCTCAGGTTGGGGAAAATCAACTCTAACAGGCTGTTGAAAAACTATCTGCGTTGCGATTGCTGTGTTGAAAATTGCCTCAAA
>JAOZQF010000077.1 GCA_029932345.1 Desulfuromusa sp.
ATAAGGTATGTCGAGATCCTGAAAAAATACTGCAACGCAGTAGGTCGGACTTTTTGCGACGCCATCACAAAATTAACATGCAGTCGCCATAACTGAAAAAACGAAACCGTTCCGCGACTGCCTGCTGGTAAGCTGAAAGGATAAAATCACGTCCAGCAAATGCCGAAACCAACATCAGCAGGGTTGATTTTGGCAAATGAAAATTGGTAATCAAGGCATCGACAATTTTGAAACGATAACCTGGATAAATAAAAATTTCACTATCGCCAGAACCGGCAGCCAAAAGTCCACCGGCTGTTGCTGCTGTTTCCAGAGCTCTGGCACTGGTTGTTCCTAAAGCAAAGATCCGCCGCCCCTCGTTCTTTGCTGAGTTAACCTCTCGGGCAGTCTTCTCCGGGATCGAAAAGAGTTCAGCATGCATCTTATGCTGGCGGATATCTTCAACCCGCACCGGAAGAAAAGTTCCCAGCCCAACGTGCAGAGTCAAATTTAAAACTTTCACCCCTGCAGCCGCCAATTTCTGTAAAATTGCTTCGGTGAAATGCAATCCAGCCGTCGGTGCTGCGACAGCACCCTGCTCCCGAGCAAAAACGGTCTGATAGCGGGAACGATCACCAAGCTCATCACTACGCTTGATATAGGGTGGCAGTGGCAGATGACCGACACTGTCAACCTTCTGCATAAAATCCCCGGAACAGAAAAATCGGACCCGACGATAGGGGGCTTCTGTTTCCTCCAGAACTTCAGCAGAAAAATCAGCGGCAAACTCAACAACCGTTCCAACCCTGATCGGCTTGGAACTCTTTGTCAGGCAAAGCCACTCTTCTGGGTCAGTTTCTACCGGGCAACGACGCACCAGAAATATTTCAACTTTCCCACCGGTTTTCTTTTGGCCAAGCAACCGGGCAGGAATAACTTTTGTATCATTAATAACCAACACATCCCCGGAACGAAAATAGTCGAGGATGTCGGCAAACTGCCCTGACTCCACCGTATTGGATTGACGATCCAGGCACAACAACCGTGAAGCATCACGCTGTGCTGCAGGATACTGTGCAATCAGCTCATCGGGGAGCAAAAAATCAAAATCATTCAGCTGCATCAAAACCAGTCCAAATCAAGTCAAACAGCGACCTAGAAGATCATATAAGCCCATCAATGTCAATGGCTTTCCCGTGAGTAAAAACAGCCCGAGAATTGAAATTTAACGATTGAATGAGATTGAATGGTGCACCAGCAAAAGGGTATAATAAAAATTGTTTTTTATTTATTTTACACCCAGAGCATAAGCACATATTTACACATAAGTGAGGTGAAAACTTATCAACAAAAACAAACAAAAGCCCATAACAGCAACCATGACACTACTGGACATTGTCAGTATCTACCCTGCGACCGAAGCCGTTTTCAAAACTTACGATGAGCAGGTGGGAGAATGTCTCTGTTGTCAGCGATTGTTCGAAACGGTAGAGCAGATTGGCGAAAGATATAAATTGGATTTAGCGGAGATATTGGAAAAATTGAACGCCACAGTCACAGATTGAGTGGAACTGAACATCATTCCCACGCGGTCAAAAATCCAGAGGGATTCAAGAAGAGTTCAAAATTGGAACCCCGCTTTCACGGGGAAGGCAACTTTTGTAAGAGGCTCAACAACTAGGGAAAAGTTGCGACAATATCCAACCCGAGCCCCTCATGAAAACCACAGATGATATTCATGTTCTGTACCGCTTGTCCGGCAGCTCCCTTAACCAGGTTATCTATGGCGGTGACCACGATCACCCGCCCGGTTCGCTGATCGCTGACTAACCCGATATCGCAGAAATTTGTCCCTCGGACAAAAGCGATATTCGGAAGATTTCCACCAGGCATCACCCGGACAAAAGGCTCATCTGCGTAACGCTGTTGAAACAGGGCAATCAATTCCTCTGATGATTTATCCTCAAGTAGATCAGCATAACAGGTGGAGAGGATACCCCGGTTGACCGGCAGTAAATGGGGGGTAAAATTGAGACGAATGTCGCAATCAGCCAATCGGGTCAACTCTTGCTCAATTTCTGGAGTATGCCGATGGCTGGCAATCCCGTATGCTTTAAAACCTTCGTTGGCTTCACAAAAGAGGCTTCCCAATTTCACTCCGCGGCCTGCACCACTCACCCCGGATTTACTATCGACAATCAGACTCTTCGGATCAATCAGTTGTTTTTCCAGCAACGGGGTCAAACCAAGAATAACACTGGTTGGATAACAACCGGGGTTAGCAACCAGGTGAGCAGAGCGAAGTTGCTCACGGTAGAGTTCCGGCAATCCATAAACGGCCTGGCTGAATAGTTCCGGACTACTATGAACCTGATACCACTGCTCATAGAGATCCTGATCTTTCAACCGATAGTCTGCTGACAGGTCGACAACTTTACACCCCGCAGCGAGAAAACCGGGAACAACCTCCATGGCTGACTTATGCGGCAGTGCCGTAAAAACCAGATCAGCACGCTCTGAAATTGAAGCAACATCAAGGGTCTCACAAACCAGTTCACAAAAACCGGTTAAGGAGGGAAAAACCTGATTAATCGGTAAACCCTCGTGTTGCCGCGAGGTGACACAACAAATCTCAATTTCAGGATGTCCAACCAGGATCCGCAGTAATTCAACACCGGTATAACCACTCGCTCCAACAACAGCAACCTTCAGCATAGGGATCTCCACATTCCTTACAGTTTATGGCACACAAAAAAAGGGAAACCCACCAGGGCTTCCCTTTTTTCTTTTTATATCCAGCGGGTAATCGCCAATAAATGAGATTAACGCTTGGAGAACTGGAAACTCTTACGGGCACCGGCACGGCCGTATTTCTTACGCTCTTTGATGCGACTGTCACGGGTAATAAAGCCAGCCTGCTTCAAAGTTGCACGCAGTTCCGGGTTGACTTCCAGAAGAGCTTTGGTGATGCCATGCTTAATTGCACCCGCTTGACCCGAGATACCGCCCCCGGAAACATTAACAGAAATATCAAACTTGCCACCGTTATCGGTTAATTCCAAAGGCTGACGGACAACCATCTTGGACGTTTCGCGGCCAAAGAAAATATCGATGGGACGCTTATTGATAACAATTTCACCGGTGCCGGGTTTCATCCAGACACGGGCGATTGAGGTTTTTCTTTTGCCAGTTGCATAAAACTTCTGCTCAGCCATCTAACTATCTCCCTGTATTTAACTTCAGTTCTTTAGGTTGCTGTGCGGCATGAGGATGTTCACCACCGGCATAAACCTTCAGTTTACTAAACATTTTACGACCCAATTTATTCTTCGGCAACATACCTTTGACAGCTGTCTCAATCAACTTCTCAGGCTTTTTTTCCAGAAGTTTTTCAGCCGAAATCTCTTTAATGCCACCCTGCCAGCCGGTATGATGATAATATTTCTTATCAGCCAGTTTATTTCCGGTCAGTTTGATTTTATCGGCATTGAGAACAACAACAAAATCTCCGGTATCAACACTCGGAGTATAAATCGGCTTATGTTTACCACGCAAAACACGGGCTATTTCAGTTGCAGCACGACCAAGAACAACATCTTCAAGGTCGACAACATACCAATCTCTAACAATATCCTGCTCTTTAGCGACTAGAGTACTCATCGCATTCCTCTCTGAACTTATGACTTAAGGGTTGTAGGGCTCACAAAGCGGTAAATCTATCTGAGTCACCGATACCTGTCAAGATAATTCGTCAGCTTTATTTTTAATTCTCGGTCTATTGCAGCACAATCAAAACCACACTTCCATTAAGCAGAGTCCCTGTGCTGGAGCCGTCAATGGAGAAGCCACGGGCTCGGTTCCTTCTAGCAGTTTTTGAATTGCATTAACCGGCCTTTTACATCGACCAATCTGGACGAGTGTTCCAACCATCATCCTGATCATATTTCTCAGGAACCCACTGCCACAAATATCAATCTGGAGCAACGAACCCTCTTCACTGAAATCTATTGAAAATATTTCCCGGATGGTCGTATCGGCGGTACAACCACTGGTACGAAATGCGGCAAAATCCTGCTGACCGATGAAATCCTGTGCCGCTTGCTCCATTTTTTCCAGATCAAGAGGCTTCTTCACCTGCCAACTGATTTTACGCTCCTGTGGAGACCGGACCGGATCACGTAATATGGTGTAACGATAATGTTTACCTCGTGCAGAAAATCGGGCATGAAATTGATCATCGACCAACTCCACATGGCGGACCGCAATATCATCAGGGAGAAACCGGTTCACCCCCTCCCGCCAGGCACTTAGCGGCAAATCTTTCTCTGTTGTCAGATGACAAGCCATCCCCCGCGCATGGACACCGGAATCGGTCCGGCCAGAAGAATAGACCGTATGGATAGTTCCGGTTAATTGCTGCACTGCCTCCTCTAGCCGTTGTTGCACAGAGATACCGTTTGGTTGATATTGCCAGCCCACGTAATCAGTCCCATCGTAAGCAACAATCAGCTTGATTCTAGCCATCCCGATCAGCCATCACATCAATATTCCTACCCGGAGAGGAGAACCGGGGGCAACAAAGTTCCCTACCGTTCACCCAAATTCCATTCTAGCCAAATTATCTATCAACAACCCAATTTATTAATAATTGCATCACCCATTGCCGCAGTATTGACCAGCTTTTCACCAGCACCATCCTGATAAATATCACCGGTACGATAACCATCATCCAAGACAGCTTCAACTGCAGTATTTATTGCATCTGAAGCGTCAGTCATGCCGAAGGAGTAACGTAACATCATCGAAGCAGAAAGAATTTGCGCAATCGGGTTGGCAATCCCCTGGCCAGCGATATCAGGAGCACTGCCCCCTGAAGGCTCGTACATGCCGAAAGATCCTTCGGCCAGAGAAGCAGAGGGGAGCATACCGAGAGAACCGGTCAACATCGCCGCTTCATCTGAAATAATATCGCCAAACATGTTGCCACACAGCATGACGTCAAACTGCTTAGGCCAGCGAACCAGTTGCATCGCTGCATTATCGACATACATGTGGGACAATTCAACATCGGGATATTCTTTGGCGATCCGGGTCACGACTTCTCGCCAGAGAACTGAGGTCGACAAAACATTGGCTTTATCGATAGAGCAAACTTTGCTACCACGTTTACGCGCAGCCGCAAAAGCAACGTGAGTAATTTTTTCAACCTCAGCAACAGAATACTTCATCGTATCAAAACCGGTTCTTGCACCACCCTCACCTTCAATTCCTTTAGGCGAAGCAAAGTAAATTCCACCCGTCAGCTCACGCACCACCAAGATATCAAAACCACCTTCGATCACACTCTCTTTCAAGCTGGAAGCCCCGGTCAGTGCGGGGAAAATAATCGCCGGGCGCAGATTACAAAACAGTCCAAAAATCTTGCGTAGCGGCAACAATGCTCCCCGTTCCGGTTGCTCATCTGGCGGCAAATCTTCCCATTTTGGGCCACCAACACTGCCGAAAAGGATAGCATCAGATCTCTTACAGAGGTCAACGGTCGTATCGGGGAGAGCCTTCCCTTCTTTATCAATTCCGGCACCACCGACATTGGCAAAAGTCCGTTCAAAGCTGACAGCGTATTTCTTTTCTACAGCATCAAGAACTTTAAGGGCCTCTGCCATCACTTCTGGACCAATCCCGTCACCAGGCAAAACTGCAATTTTAAATTTTTTTGACATCATTATATTCTCTCCCGGATAAAATAAAGCCCCCAGTAAATCCAGAGGGCAAAAACGGCTAAACTATAGAAAAAGGGAACTTTTTTGTCAAACCATTTCTCCACAGTAAAACAGTCCACGACACCTGACTGGTGACACGAAAGAAGATGTGTTAAGGTCACGATTCGCCATAAAGCAATCTCAACCGCCTGCTAAACAACAAACAGGAGAATTACGTGCGTCCAGCTCTATTTTTACTACTGATTATCTTATTAAGTTCAATGCCGGTACATGCTACTGACAACAACTCAAACTCTAGCGAAACACAATTAACTAAAACAGCTGCAATTGAAGCTCTTAAGGGAATTCAAGGTGAAGTTCTATCAGTCGATCCAGCAGAAGTTCCAGGTCTTTACCTCGTCACAATGAAAATGCAAAATAAAGTAGTTCCCATCTACCTTGACGGGAGTGGATCGTATCTGTTTACCGGGAACGTTATTCGACTCAAAGATCGTAAAAATTTAACTGAAGATCATTACCAGCGGCTTAACCCTGTTGATATCTCAACTATTCCCCTTGATGATGCCCTCATTGTAGGGAGCCCTAAGGCAACTCAGCGTATTATTGTTTTTACCGACCCCCACTGCCCTTACTGCAGCAAACTCCACAAGGTTCTGCACGAAGCGGTCAAAGTAAATCCAGACCTGGCATTTTACAATAAACTGCTTCCCCTTAATCCCAGTTCAAGACAAATCACTGAGACAATCCTCTGTAATAAATCGATGGACCAACTGGAGATGGCGTTTGCCGGCAAAACATTACCTGAGCCGAACTGCAAGTCAGATATTGTTGAGAAAAACCTCGTACTTGCCCAACAACTTGGCATTCGCGGAACGCCAACAATCATTTTACCCAATGGGCAAATCTCCCCTGGATATAAACCACTGGACGAACTCTTAGAGTTAGTCAAATAAAGTTGCTTGACTGCTGACTAGTCATTCCAAAAACAGCGGGGCCGATGTAAAAAGAACATCAGCCCCGCTGCTTCTATCATAACAACTCATCTTCATTTATAGCAGCAGGATACCTGTCTACAATTGCTCCAGATCACGCACAGCACCCCGTGCCGCACTGGTGGTTGTCGCGGCGTAAGCCTGCAGAGCCCGACTGACTTGCCGTTGGCGATCTTTCGGCTGCCAAGCCCGTTTCCCTTTTGCCACCATGGCGACCTGACGTTGTTGCAAAACATCATCAGCAACCTGCATGGAAATTTTGCGTGACGGAATATCGATTGCCACCAGATCCCCTTCTTCCAGCAGCGCAATCGCTCCACCTTCAGCTGCTTCCGGCGATATATGACCAAGCGATAGCCCTGAAGTTCCCCCGGAAAAACGGCCATCGGTAATCAGTGCACAAGCTTTTCCAAGCCCCTTCGACTTCAGATAACTGGTAGGGTAAAGCATCTCCTGCATTCCAGGGCCACCTTTTGGTCCTTCGTAGCGAATCACCACCACATCGCCAGCCTTCACACTGTCACCAAGAATCCCCTCTATAGCATCTTCCTGGCTCTCAAAGATTCTGGCAGGACCGGTAAAAGTGAGATTTGCTTCGTCTACGCCGGCCGTTTTAACAATGCAGCCATCAATAGCCATATTCCCGTATAGCACTGCCAACCCCCCATCCTGACTGTAAGCATGTTCCTGAGAACGGATACAACCTTTTTCACGATCCAAATCAAGCGAGGAGAAACGTTTACTTTGGGCAAAAGCCTCAAGACAGCGCTCTCCACCGGGAGCGGCACGGTAGAACTGCTGAACCTCGGGCGCATCGGTCCTTACAATATCCCACAGCTCAAGTGCTTCACCCATTGTCGCACTGTGAACTGTCGGAACATCCCGCTGGAGTAATCCGGCACGATCGAGTTCTCCGAGAATAGCAAAAATACCGCCAGCCCGATGGACATCTTCCATATGATAATGTTGAACCGCCGGTGCCACCTTACACAGATTCGGTGTCTCACGAGAGAGACGGTTGATATCATCCATGGTGAAGCTCACCTCGCCCTCGCGAGCAATAGCCAGCAAGTGAAGGATTGTATTCGTCGATCCACCCATAGCAATATCGAGACGCATGGCATTTTCATAAGCACCGAAGCAGGCAATGGTACGTGGCAAAACCTGCTCATCATCATTTTCATACCAGCGCTGGGTCAAATCCATGATCCGTTCGGCCGCTTCCAGAAACAGTTGTTTGCGATCAGCGTGAGTCGCAAGCAGGCTACCGTTTCCGGGTAGACCCATCCCCAGTGCCTCGGTCAAACAGTTCATCGAGTTAGCGGTAAACATCCCGGAACAGGAACCACAGGTGGGACAGGAACTCCGCTCGTAAATAGCGATATCTTCATCACTGACATCAGGATCTGCCGCAGCAACCATGGCATCAACCAGATCCAATGCAACATCTGCCCCCTGAACGGTTGCGTGACCCGCCTCCATGGGACCACCGGTGACAAAAATAGTCGGGATATTCAGGCGCATCGAAGCCATCAACATCCCCGGCGTAATTTTGTCACAGTTGGAGATGCAAACCAGAGCATCAACACAATGGGCATTGGCCATATACTCAACGGTATCGGCGATCAGCTCACGCGAAGGGAGACTGTAGAGCATCCCCTGATGTCCCATCGCAATTCCGTCACAAATTGCCATCGTGTTAAACTCTTTAGCAATGCCACCATGCTTTTCAATTTCAGAGACAACCAGCTGCCCTAAATCCTGCAAATGAACATGCCCCGGGACAAATTGGGTAAAAGAATTCACCACAGCAATAATAGGTTTACCGAAATCATTCGGTTTTACCCCGGTCGCTGCCCAAAGGGCACGAGC
>JAOZQF010000078.1 GCA_029932345.1 Desulfuromusa sp.
CGCATCTTCGGTTCGCAGAAGGTTGCTTATATCATGGATAAAATGAAGATCCCTGATGGCGAACCGATTGAACACGGAATAATCAGCCGGGCGATAGAAAATGCCCAGAAAAAGGTTGAAGCGCATAACTTTGATATTCGTAAACATCTGATTGAATATGATGATGTCATGAACCGGCAGCGTGATGTTATTTACACCCAGCGCCGTGAAGTTCTGGCCGGGGAGCAACTTCAGGAAACTTTTCAGGGAATTATTGCCGATACCGTTGCCGATATGGTCAGCTCGTTCTGTCCCGATAAAAGCTCCTCTGCTGATTGGGATTGGGATCGTCTCACTGATGATTTTTTAAATCAGTTCAACTTCCTTCCCGATTTGAGTTCTGTAGATACTTCCGCTGCTAAACTTGAGGAGTTGGAAGCTTTACTGAAAAGTCAGGCTGAACAGCGTTTGTTAGAGAAAGAAGAGGATTTCACGCCACCGGTTATGGCCCATTTAATGAGGATCTTGCTGTTACAGACAATTGATTCACAGTGGAAAGATCATCTCCTTTCAGTCGATCATCTCAAGGAGGGGATCGGTCTGCGTGGTTACGGGCAAAAAAACCCCAAAGAGGAATACAAGCGTGAAGCCTATAGTTTGTTTATGGAGATGATGGGGCGAGTTCGAGAAGAGGTCCTGCAGAAAATTTTCCGCATTCAATTGGCTCGGGAAGAAGATGTTGAGCAATTAGAGGCCAAACAACGGCAGCAGAAAATGTCGATGAATCGAAGTGATGACGCTGCTCAGATAAATAAACCGACGATTCGGGAAGAGGATAAAGTCGGCAGGAATGACCCTTGCCCCTGTGGAAGTGGTAAAAAATACAAAAAATGTTGTGGAAAATAGAATTGAGATGAGCTGATGACCGAATCACCACAAAAAAATCCGGCAATTCTATTGATCGATGATGCACCACTTATTCTGGATCTGATGGAAGATATGTTGGAAGATCTTGATTGCCCGGTATTGCGTTCAGGTTCGGGTCTTGGGATTACCAAAACTCTGGATCAGGAAGAGGTTGCCCTGGTCTTTTGTGATGTTTCTCTGCCAGATATTAATGGGGTTAACGTGTTGCAGATGATTAAGCAGCACACTCCTGAAATCCAGGTGGTCATGATCTCCGGACAGCAGGACTTTAATGTTGCCCGCCAGGTCTTACGGGAGCAGGCTCTTGATTACCTGGTCAAACCATTCTCTCAGGAGGAGGTTCTGCAAGTTGCCCGGCAGGGGATCGACGCCTATTTTCATGCCAAACACCAGACCCAGACTCGTCTTGACGCACAGCGACGAATGGCCGACCTTATCCTGCTCAAAAAAGTGGGAGAGACGGCTAATGCTGGAAATGATCTGCAGGAGCTATTTGATCAAATACTCGATTCAATTGTCCAATCTACCGGGGTCGAAGTTGCTTCCCTGATGTTGTTGAAGGATGATGGTTTACTCCACATCGCTTCAGCTCATGGGTTAGCAAAAGATATTGCCCGGTCGGTGCGCGTTGCTGCCGGTGTTGGAATATCGGGACATGTTCTGGCAACGGGTGAGCCGGTACTGGTTCCCAATATTGATCAGGACAGTCGCTTTAAAAGTTTGGACCGGGGGCAGCGCTATAAAAATCAGTCCCTACTTTCGGTGCCGATCTATCTGCGTGATGAGATGGTTGGGGTTATTAACGTCAACAATAAAACCTCTGGATATCCCTTTGATCTGGAAGATCAGAATCTGCTGGTGGCGATTGCCAATCAGGTTTCACTGGCGATGGAAAACTTTAAACTGATTAACAGCCTCCGTCAGCAAGCCCTGGTGCTTGAACGTACCAACGAGGATCTGGTGCGGGTAAACAGAGCCAGAACCCGACTGGTATGTAACCTCTCCCATGAGCTCAAAACGCCGCTAACCTCAATTATGGGATTTGTTGATTTGTCCCTCTCTTTTTTCGATAAGTTGTCTACAGAAGAGATCAAGGATAATCTGATTCAGGTTCATGGTGAGGGGAAGCGTTTGGAAAAATTGATTACCGGGATGTTGAGGTTGTTTTCCATCGAGTCGGAACGTGAGGTCTGGCGGTGGAAATCCTTTGGTGTCCCTTGGTCAATTGCCGATTCTTTTCAGTACTATAGAACAACAATGGAGGATCGAAATCTGGTAACAGAGATCGATCTCCAGGATGATTTGCCAGAGATCTATGGAGATCAGGAAAAGTTTGGCATGGCTTTTAATTCGCTGATCGACAATGCGGTAAAATTTAATCGAGATGGTGGAGTGATGCGAATTACAGCGAAAGTTAAGGTCTGTGAAGGGCTGGACTACATCTATTTGCAGGTTTTCAACCAGGGGCAGACGGTTCCACCGCGGGCTCATGAAACAATTTTTGATTCTTATACCCAGTTGGGGGACATTGACACCGAAAAACCACACGGTGTTGGCATCGGGTTGGCCTTGGTTAAAGTTGTCGTTGACCGAATGAAGGGGGATATCTTTCTTGAGGAACTTACTGAAGAGGGTACCTGCTTTGGTTTAATGCTGCCAACCGAACAAACCTACAATGCGTTGCAGGGTTGAATATGAATAGTGCTGATATTCCTGCCGGTTTCCGTTTTTCGGCAATTGCCAGCGGAATCAAGAAAACCGTAAAACTCGATCTGGGATTAATTGTTTCTGAATGTCCTGCCAATTGTGCTGGCGTTTTTACCCGCAACAAAGTGGTTGCTGCGCCGTTACTTCTGACTCAGCCGAGAATTGCGAAAGGGCGGTGTCAGGCAATTCTGGTTAATAGCGGTAATGCGAACGCTTGTACTGGTGCCGAAGGTTTAGAGACTGCTGAAATGACTCTTCAATTACTAGCCGGGCAGTTGCAGATTGCCGATGAGTTGATTGCTGTTGCCTCAACTGGAGTGATTGGTGAGCCTCTTCCGCTGGAACCTTTCTCCAGTGGAGTTCCCAAGTTGGTGGCAGGGTTATCTGCGACTCAAGCGGCGACGGTCGCTGAAGCAATGATGACCACCGATGCTTTTTCAAAAATTGCAACGGCAACTGAATCGGGGGGACAAAACTACAGAGTTCTCGGCCTGGCAAAAGGTGCCGGGATGATTCATCCCAACATGGCGACAATGCTTTGTTTTGTCCTGACCGATGCCCCGATTGCCCCGGAACTGCTGAAAACCGCATTGCCGCGGGCAGTCCGGAAAAGCTTTAATTCAATCAGCGTTGATGGTGATACTTCCACCAATGATATGGTTCTCCTGCTGGCAAACGGAGCATCCGGTGGGGCAATGATTCTCCCGGATACCCGCGAGGCGCAAATCTTCAGCCAACATCTGGATCGGGTCCTCCTTGATCTGGCTAAAATGATTGTCCGTGATGGAGAAGGTGCAACCAAGTTGGTTCAGATCAGAGTTATTGGTGCTGAAAGTGAAAAAACCGCCCGAATAGCCGCCCGTTCTGTTGCAACTTCATCTCTGGTAAAGACCGCATTTTTCGGTGAAGATGCCAACTGGGGACGAATTATTGCTGCGGTTGGTTATTCCGGAATTGATATTGATCCGAATCGGATTGATATCAGTTTTGATCAGGTCCCTGTTGCACTTAATGGATTGGCTGCCGGTGCCGAGCAAGAAGCGAAAGCAACCGGAATCCTGCAGCAGGATGAATTTGTCGTGACGATCAATCTCCATTCAGGTGAAGCTGAGTCAAGTTATTATACCTCTGATCTCAGCTATGAGTATGTCAAAATTAATGCTGATTACAGAACCTGATCTTCCAATTCGGTGAAGAATTTTGCCTCTGTTTAAACGAATTATTCTGATTGTTCTGGATGGTGTTGGGGTCGGTGCTCTGCCCGATGCTGTCCAATATGGAGATCAGAAAGCCGCAACCCTTCAGCATGTTGCAGAGAGTGCCGGCGGGTTATTCCTGCCCCATCTGGAACAACTGGGTCTCGGACATATCGTGTCGGTTAAGGGGGTTGCAAAGGTTGTCTCCCCACGTGGTTGTTGGGGTAAAATGGCGGAACAGAGTTCGGGAAAAGACTCTGTTACCGGGCATTGGGAGTTGGCCGGAGTGGTTTTGGATCACCCCTTTTCGGTTTTTCCCGATGGGTTTCCGGCAGAAATTATTTCTGCTTTTGTCACGGCAACTGGTCTCAATCCGTTGGGTAATGTCGCAGCGAGTGGAACCGATATCCTTCGTGACCTGGGTGAAAAGCACCTGCAAACTGGTCGCCCGATTGTTTATACCAGCAGCGACTCGGTATTCCAAATTGCTGCCCACGAAGATATTATCCCCCCCGAACAACTCTATTCCATTTGCCAGCAAACCGAAAAAATTCTCCTCCCTTATGATGTTTGTCGAGTTATTGCTCGCCCTTTCAGGGGAACTTGTGCTGCCGATTTTTATCGCACTAGCGGACGGCATGATTTTCCCCGTAAACCGCTGAATGCAACAGTGCTTGATCTACTGCAACAACAAGGTTTGTCCACCTGCGGCATTGGTAAGATCGGGGATCTTTTTGCTGGTGAGGGGCTCACTCATTTGTGTCCGACAAATGGTAATATTGATGGTATGAGTCAAACTTTGCGGTATCTGGATGAAATTAATCATGGCTTGATCATGACCAATCTGGTAGATTTCGATATGCTCTATGGACATCGTTTGGATGGTGCTGGTTTTGCGTTGGCACTGCAGCAGTTTGACCGTTGGCTGCCCACCTTGTTGGACCAGCTTTCAGTTGATGATTTGCTGATCATTACTGCTGATCACGGTTGTGATCCAACCACTCCAGGGACAGATCACAGCCGCGAATATGTGCCATTGTTGCTCTCTTCACCCGCAATATCTGCTCCACAAGACTTGGGGGTAAGACGCTCTTTTGCCGACGTTGGAGCGACGGTTGCGGATAATTTTCAAATTGTTCTGTCCGAAGGGGAAAGTTTTCTTTCTAGCCTTAGCTAGAGATAAGGAGGTTGCGAATTTGAAGAAAATACTGGCGTTGCTCGCTTTTATTATTGTACTGGGTGTCTCTTGTGTTCATGCTGTGGAGTTGACGGTCGTTGATGGAACGATGACTTCAGCAGTGGAGAACCAAATGCCAGTTGACCGGGTTGAGTCTTATCCGGCCGATTTTGGCAAGTTATACTGCTTTACCCGGATTGTCGGTGCGCAAGGGGATACTGAGATTACCCATGTCTGGTATTACCAGGACAACGAAATGGCCAGAGTTTCGTTGTCAGTCCGCTCTTCAAATTGGCGAACCTATTCATCCAAGCGGTTTTTGCCACAGTGGGCAGGTGAGTGGAAGGTCGTTATACTGGACGAAGAGGAAAATGAAATAGCAACAATTCCATTTAAATTGGAATAGATGATAATGTTTAATTAAAAAGGCGACCCATGTAGGTCGCCTTTTTAATTGATATTTGGATAGTTAGCTTTTTGCTCGTGCTGCCCGGGCTTTAGCCAGGTTGCCAGCCAGGTCGCGATCAATAGCCATTTTTCGACGACTTTCCGAATAGTTTTTTGCTGCCAGAGACTGACTGCGGGGGATATCAAACTGCTTTCGATAGTCTGATGCGGTCATGTCATGAGCTGTTTTCAGGTGTCGAGAGAGAGTTTTGAACCCCTTTCCGCAGATCATGCAATAGATTTTCTCTTTACCGAAGGCTTTTTTTCTGCTGACAACAGGAGTCTCTTCGGCAACTTTATCAATGTCTACAGGAGTCCCTTTTTCCAGGGCAGACAGGGTTGAATAGACTTCATTTAATTCACTGACCAGTTCTTCTTTTGACATGGGGGTTGTTGATGCGTGTGCTGCAACAATATCTGCAGCCATTTCCATAATATTTGCCATATTGACTCTCTCCTTTGTTTATATAGTGGCTAAACATTTTTAGAACATAGTAAAAAGTATGGCAAGAGTAAAGCTTATCCTCCATTGGGGTTAAGTTACATCTCTCTTAAGTTGTCGTGTTATTGCTATAGTAGTCTCTCGATTTATTTACAAGTAGGTTATTTTATGAATATCAGACAATCTCTGGAAAAAATTGAACTTCAGTCACTCTCTTCTGCGGCTTGTCTGAGTTCAAAGAGTCAAGGTCGAAAACTTCCATCTAAATTATCTACTATACGGACAGTTTTTCAACATGATCGAGATCGTATATTGCACAGCAAAGCTTTTAGAAGGTTACAATATAAAACCCAGGTTTTCCTTTCTCCGGAGGGGGACCATTATCGAACCCGCTTAACCCATACCCTTGAGGTCTCCCAAGTTGCCCGGACTATTTCACGCGCATTACACCTCAATGAAGACTTAACCGAAGCTATTTCTTTGGGCCATGATCTGGGACATACCCCTTTTGGCCATATTGGAGAACAGGTCTTGAACAAACTTGTTCCGGGTGGATTTCACCACGTTAAACAAAGTTTACGGGTGGTTGATATATTAGAAAAAGATGGTGCCGGTTTGAATCTCACCTATGAGGTTCGGGATGGAATCTTGAAACATTCTAAAGGGCAGGGAGGGTTATTGACTCCAGACATACAATCTCGGGCTCAAACTCTGGAGGGTCAAGTTGTTCGCCTTGCAGATATTATCGCCTATGTCAGTCACGATCTGGACGATGCTATTCGTGGAAATGTTATTAATTCGGCGGACATTCCTAAGGATATATCATCTGTGGTTGGTTTGCGCCACTCTTGTCGGATTGATCGGATGGTCCGTGATCTGATCGATGAATCTCTGGCGGCGGATGGTTGTCAGATCTGTCTTTCAGCGGAAATGGATGGAGCTATTCGCGCCTTGCGCAGTTGGCTTTTTGAGCATGTTTACCGGGCTGAGTCAGTTCGGGTTGAATTTGATAAGGCTTCTCACTTACTTAATGAGTTGTTTCACTATTTCTGTGATAAGGAAGAGGTCTTTCTGAAGAGCGGTGGGCAGCGACTTGCGGGAGATAGTCTGGAAGTTTCTGTGGCAGATTTTATCGCCGGGATGACAGATCGTTTCGCTTTGTCGATTTATCGAGACTGTTTTTTACCCCAGCCATGGAAAAGTATTTGATGTGTAATAACTTATTGGAAGTTATTGATAAAAGCTTGACAGTTTCTAATCTCTATGTTAGCTTTTGGGCTGCTTTCCTTGAAAAATCAAGGAGTTCGAACAGTTTTAGGCGATTGTATGACGGTGGTTGGTGACCGCAAACTTATTTTCCGTCTGGGGGGGATGGGGTTTCTGCTGGATCTATCTGAGGTCGTTGAGGTCGTGACGCAGATAACCGATTCTCTTGATCCAGGTCGTAGCGACATTGGACAGGGAATTGTCTCTGCATTACAATTCCGACAGACTTGGATCCCCGTTGTTGATCCTGCGTTAAAGTTGGATGTTGAATCCACGGTTAAGATGAGGGATAAAACGGCGGTTATTTTACGTGGTACCGAGGGTAATTGGGCTTTATTGGTGGATCAAGTGGATAAGCTAATGGCAGCAGATAATTTTCAATCCTGCGCGATTCCTTCTCTTTTAAAGGTTGCCGCAATGGGTTTTTATTCACAAATTCAACTTTTACATAATGAACCGATGATTGTTTTTGAACCGGAACGCTATTACGGCTCTGCTGTTGTCTCGGTATGATCCGTTTTGGTCTTTTTCGGATTGGCGGATTTGGGTTCGCTGTTACTCTAGAGCAGATTAAAAAGATTCTCCAAAACTCAACAGACTATAGCTTGCCCCATCTTCCCGGTGCGGTCGCCGCTGTTCTGGTTGATGGCGGGGAGCTTGTTCCACTGCTCGATCTGAGCCTGCTGGCTGGAGCGGAAAGTCAGTTGAGCAATATAACGCAGGGTTACCGGGTTCTGGTAAAGTCAGAATATGGCATTGTCGCTTTACCGGCAGACCTGTCTGGAAAAATTGTTGCCGAACAAAAATGTGAGTTGTCAGCAACGAATGAGCAAAAGATGAATTTTGGAATCATTGGTAAGTTTATCTATCAAAGTGAAGAGTATAGTCTTCTGGACATCAATTTTTTAGCTCTAGAAATGACCCAGGATATTTGGCAAAACCAGTTTGATACTGGTGGTGCGAGGAGGCATAAATGATGAAAAAGCTACTGTTGGCCGATGATAGTATTACGATTCAGAAGGTCGTCGGTATTATCCTCTCGACAGAAGAGTATCAGCTTGAGATGACAGATGATGGAGACCGGGCTTTTACGAAAGCGCTGGAGGATATTCCAGATCTGGTCATTGCCGATATTTCAATGCCTGGGAAAGACGGTTTTGAGTTGTGTCGAGCGATTAAAAGTGAACCGAGTTTATCGCATACCTCGGTTTTGCTGTTGCCTGGTGCTTTTGATCATTTTGATGAAGCGAAGGCTGGAGAGGTTTGTGCTGATGGTTGGCTGACAAAACCATTTGAGTCCCAGGCTTTTCTCGATAAAATTTCCCAACTCCTGGAGGCCGCCCCGGTGAAGATGGCCGGTGTTGCTTCAGCAGAAGATGAAGAGGTTCCGCTGGAGACTCCGGTCGAAGTCCCTGCCAG
>JAOZQF010000079.1 GCA_029932345.1 Desulfuromusa sp.
TGCAAAAAACTTCTGAGAGCCATGTCGTGTTTGTCGTCACCAGTAAAGGAACCGCAGAAGCTCGCTCCGTTGTCGTTGGTGCCTGGGTTGGTACAGACTGGGTCATCGAGAAGGGGCTCAAGTCGGGTGAAACGATCATCACTGATGGTTTCCAGCGTTTAGCACCAGGCATGCCGGTTAAGGTGGTTGCTGCTGCATTAAGCACTGATAAGAACCAATCCGCCGCTAGCACTCCAAAAACTAAATAGACGAGGGATAGATATGGCTAGTTTTTTTATCGATCGACCTGTCTTATCTGCGGTTATATCGATTGTGATTACTCTGGGTGGGTATGTCGCCATGACGGCAACTCCGGTCTCCCAGTACCCGGACATTGCTCCACCGACAGTTCAGGTGACCGCTGTTTATCCCGGGGCGACTGCTGAGGTGATTGCCAATACGGTCGCTGCACCGATTGAATCTCAGGTCAACGGTGTCGACGATATGAGCTACATGCTCTCAACCAGCTCTTCGAGTGGCAATATGACTCTGACTGTCACATTTGAACCTGGAACTGACCCTGACCAGGCTCAGGTCAATGTACAGAACCGTGTCAGTCAGGCCAGCTCTCAACTCCCCGATGTCGTTGCCAGGCAAGGGGTGATCGTGCAGAAACGCTCTAACGCTTTCATGATGGTCATCAGCTTCTTTGCCAAGGATGACCGCTTTGATCAGAGCTATCTGAGTAACTATGTCAATCTCTATTTGCTTGATGCGATCAAACGGGTTCCCGGTGCCAACCTTTCAAGCATGTTTCCGGTTCCGGACTCTGCTATGCGTCTCTGGCTTAAACCGGATCGCCTGGCGCAAATGGGGCTGACTGCAACTGATGTTTCTGATGCTATTCAGAACCAGAACCAGGCCTTTGGTGTCGGACAAATCGCTCAAACTCCTACCACACCGGGTCGGGAACAGAGCTTTGTGGTGACCACCAAGGGGATGCTGACCACCCCGGAAGAGTTCGATAATATCATTATCCGAACTGATGCGGATGGTGCAGCTATCGTCAGACTCAAAGATGTCGGGTATGCAGAGCTTGGATCCAAGGATTATTCCATCCGGGCCAAAATTAATGGTAAAATTTCAGCAGCTATCCTTGTTTACCAGCAGCCCGGGGCTAATGCTATTGAGACCTCGACCAATGTCCGTGCTCTGATTGAGCAGATTCGACCGAGTTTCCCCGAGGGGTTGGATTACAATATTGTCCTCGATACCAGCGAATTTACTGAAGCTTCCATTGAAAAAGTCATCTATACTTTTTTTGAGGCAGTCCTCCTGGTGGTGCTGGTCGTTTTCATCTTCCTGCAGAGTTTTCGTGCTACGATTATTCCGATTCTGGCGGTACCGATATGTATTGTCGGTACCTATATTGGTCTTTACATGCTTGGTTTCTCGACCAATATGCTGACCTTGTTCGGTATGATTCTGGCTATTGGTCTGGTGGTTGATGATGCCATCATTGTTGTAGAGAGTGCCGAGCACAACATGGCCACCTATAACATGACGCCTTATAAGGCAACATGCAAGGCGATGCAGGAGTTGACCGGGGCATTGATAGCGATGGTCATGGTCCTTGTCGCGGTGTTCTTGCCGGTCGCCTTTCTCGGTGGTATGACTGGCACTCTCTATAAACAGTTTGCCATTACCATTGCTATCGCTATGGTGATCTCCGGCGTGGTCGCTCTGACCCTTTCTCCAGCTTTGGCAGCCCGTATCCTTAAGCCGGCTCACAAGGAAAAAAAGGGCTTTTTCAAGTGGTTTGATAGTGGCTTTACCCGGCTCACTGATGGTTATGTGGCGGTTGTCCGCTGGCTGATCAGTCACCGGCTGATAGGTATGTCGCTTTTCGGAGGGGTCATCGTTGGGACGCTGTTCCTCTTCTCTATTGTTCCAGGGAGTTTTGTCCCTGAGGAAGATCAGGGCTATATCTTTGGCGTCAGCATTATGCCTGATGCCGCCAGTGCGGAGCGAACTGGCAAGGTGAGTGACGCCGCCGTTAAAACCATGTTGGAAAATCCGGCAATGCAGGCGGTTGCCCAGATTGATGGCTACAGCATCATTGACAGCCAGAACAAAACCAATTCAGCATTGATGTTCGCCGCACTTAAACCTTATGGGGAGCGAACTGAGGAGGGGCAGTCAGCCTTTGGGGTGATTGCCGATTTGCGTAAGCAGTTTTCCGGGACTAAGGAGAGTATTTTGCTTGCCCTCAATCCCCCCTCAATCCCTGGTCTGGGGACCACTGGTGGCTTTGAATTTTACATCCAGAATATGGGGGGAGGAACTCCGCAGGAACTGGAACAGATTACCAAAAAGTTTGTTGTCGAAGCTCGTAAAAAAACGGAACTGGCCGGTGTTTCGACCACCTTCTCGGCTTCTGAACAGCAACTATTTTTCGATCTTGATCGAGCCCGTTCGGAGATTCTCGGAGTTCCTGTTTCGGCTGTCTATGAGACTTTACAGTCCTATTTTGGTTCCGCTTATGTGGCGCAATTTGTTGAGTTCGGCCGTATCTGGCAGGTGGTTATCCAGGCTCTCCCTCAATATCGTGATGACCCTGCAGATTTTGAGCAGATTTATGTCCGTTCCAGAAACGGTAGCATGATCCCTCTCTCCGCTCTGTCAACCGTACGATACGTTGCCGGTCCAGGTCTGTTGCCCCGTTTTAATGGTTTTCCCGCATCCAAGCTGACAGGTAGCCAGGCCACCGGTTATAGTTCCGGGCAAGCCATCGCTGCCATGGAAGCGATAGCGACCGAAGTTCTCCCATCAGGTTACAGTTTCTCCTGGGCCGGTCAGGCTTTTGAGGAGAAGAAGTCCGGAGGGACCTCCAGTTCTGCCTTTATCTTCGGGTTGATTATGGTGTTTCTGATTCTGGCTGCCCAGTATGAAAAATGGTCGCTACCGATCGGTGTGGTCATGGCTGTCCCGTTTTCTATCGGTGGCGCACTGTTGCTGACCTGGATGTGTGGCTTGGAGAACGATGTTTATTTTCAGGTCGGCATGGTGACGCTGGTTGGTTTGTCGGCCAAAAATGCTATCCTGATCATCGAGTTTGCGGTCGAAAATGTGCATAACGGAATGTCAACAGTCGAGGCGGCAGTTGAAGCGGTTCGCCTGCGTCTGCGGCCGATCTATATGACCTCCATGGCCTTCATTCTCGGTTGTATCCCGATGGCTATTGCCACTGGTGCTGGTGCCAACAGCCTTAGAGCGATCGGAACCGGTGTTGTCGGTGGAATGCTGGCCTCAACCATTGTCGGTTCCCTGTTTGTCCCACTTTTCTTTGTCATCCTTGAAGATGCGACCGGCTTATTCAGCAGGAAGAAGAAAAAAGCTCCGGAACCATTATCTGAAGGGGGTGACCATCATGAGTAAACGGCTACTCGTTGGTTTCATTTTTCTGCTTCTCAGTGGTTGCACCATCGGTCCTGACTATGAGCGACCTGTCGTTATTTCACCCGGTGCCTGGACTGTTTCTTATGATACCGCTGCAGATTTGACCGATTCTGCCTGGTGGCAACAGTTCAATGATCCGATTTTCGATGAACTTATTGCTGAAGCACTGACCAATAATCTGAATTTACAGGCGGCTGTTGCCCGGGTTGACCAGTACCTCGGTCAGTGGCGAACCACCCGTTCGGAATATTTTCCGCAAATTGGTGCTTCGGCAAGTGCCGCACGGCAGGATGATACTGATACGGGAAGGACTCTTCCGGATGGACCGTACAACGATTACCGGGGAGCACTCAATGCCAGTTGGGAAATCGACCTCTGGGGGCGCGTTCGTCGGGCCAATGAAGCTGCCCGGGCTGAACTTCTGGCCAGCGAGGCTGGACGACGCAGTGTCCTGCTGACTTTGGTCAGCAATGTTGCCAGCAACTATATTGTCTTGCGTGGGCTTGATCGGCAGCTGGAGATCGCCTGGGAAACCGAGCAGACCTATGCTGAATCTCTCCGGATTTTCCGTTTGCGGCATAAGTATGGAACCGTTTCCAAAGTTGAAGTGAGTCAGGTTGAATCAGAGTATGAAGCGGCCCGTCAACTTATCCCGCAGCTGGAGATCCAGGTTGCACAGCGGGAACATCTGATCTCTCTGCTCCTTGGTCAAAATCCGGGTCCTATCCCACGTGGTAAGAAGATTGGTGATCTCGCTGTTCCGGTAATTCCGTCAGGTCTTCCGGCAGAAATTCTTGAGCAACGACCCGATATCATTCAGGCTGAACAGGCTTTGATTGCTGCCAATGCCCGTATCGGTGTAGCTAAAGCGCTCTATTTCCCCCGCATCTCTTTGACCGGGACTTTCGGTACCTCCAGTATCCACTCCAGCAAGTTATTTGAGGCAGACTCAAAAACCTGGCAGATCGGTAGTGATGTTCTGGCACCAATTTTTACTTTCGGGGCAATTGAAGGCCAGGTGATGACCAGCGAGGCTGCTCAACGAGAAGCTTTGTATCGCTATCGCCAATCAATTATTGCCGCATTTAGTGAAGTGGAAGATGCGTTGATAGCAACCAGTAAAGGGCGCGAAAGTCAGGTCGCTCAAAAGCGACAGGTCGATGCTCTGAACAATTATGCACGATTGGCTGGCTACCAGTATGATGTTGGTACCACCAGTTATCTGCAGGTTCTCGATGCTAATCGTAGTCTGTTCTCGGGGCAACTTGAATACGTGCAGACCCAGACGAAAGCATTGACCAGCCTGGTCGATATTTATCGGGCCATGGGTGGTGGTTGGCTGGACATTGTTGACCGGGAGGCTGCCGTACCTGATCAAGTTGATCAGGGATAAGCTTTAGTGCTTCAAGGGAAAGTCCCTGACCGGTTCGAAACTGTTTCGATATTAAAATTCAGTCCTTCAAAATATCCCATTGTGTATTGATTACACTGTGTCCATCGTAGTTATCTATTGGTGTCTTTGCGCCTTCGATTGCCCTGCTGCTTTCAAGGCAGAAATCTGATATCTTTCTTCTCGGGTAAGCTTATCCTTTAACTCAAATGTTTAGAGTTGCACTTGCAACTTGAATTCAGGAGAAGTGTAAAGGGTAAAATAGGGAAAGTGGAGCCAGAACTGTCTCTACTCTGTCCAAAGTTTCTGATGACCGGTATTCTCTCAATTTATTGGAAAATTTATGTGGCTGTTTAAAAATTTAAAAATCAGGACAAAGATTGTATTAGTTTCTTCTTTTGTTGCTGTCCTCGCTGTGGGGATTAACGGGTATATCGGTTACGATTCAGCGGCAAAATCTCTGAAAGTTGAAGCCTTTAATAAACTGACAGCCATCCGGGAAATGAAAGCAGATCAGATAGAGGGTTATTTTCAGCAGATCGCCAATCAACTGCTGACCTTCTCTGCAGATCCGACAATTATAGAGGCACTGAGAGAGTTTAAAACCGGTTTTCGCTCGATTGAAACCGAGTTGGGAATCGATGAAAGTGAGATGGACGAGCTGAGTTCTCGGTTACGCAAGTATTACGAGGATGTCTATGTTCCTGAATTGAATAAAAACCTTGATGATAAGCTCATATTTTCTGATGTCTGGCTCCAGGACTCCAGATCTGTGCTCCTTCAGAGTTTATATGCTGACATTCCAGCCGTTGAGGGTAGTGATAATCCCGCGGTAAAATTTGCGTATCGAAATACAAGTTACAACAGGGCCTATCAGAAATATGATCCTATTATTCAGCTGTCGCTGGAGGAGTTCACTTTTTACGACGTTTTTCTGATTGATCATGAGTCGGGAACGATTGTCTATTCTACCTCCAAGGGGGTTGATTATGGTACCTCACTGTTGAGCGGTCCATACCGTACTACCAACCTGGCGGAAGCTTTTCGCGCTGTTCAGGCATTGGGTAGTAAGAAGCAATCGCAAATGGTTGATTTTGCGCCATATCCTCCATTATACAATGCCTATGCTTCGTTTCTTGCTTCCCCGGTTTATGATGGCAGCCACCAGGTGGGAGTCCTGATCTTCCAGGTGCCCGTTGACCGGATCAACGATATCATGACCAGAGAAAAAGCGTGGGCTCAGATGGGGCGCGGAGAGAGTGAGGAGACCTATATTGTTGGTCAGGACTATACGCTTCGTAATCGGTCCCAGTTTTTTATAGAAAGTTACACTGACTACTTTACGATGGCTCAAGGGATGGGGGTAGCTGAAAAAACTATTGAAAAGATCATGAACTTTAATAGTACCATTGGTTTGCAGAAAGTCAGAACCGAGGGTGTTGATGCTGCCCTGCAGGGTAAAACCGGCACCGGAATCTTTGTCGGCTATCGTGGAGAACGGGTTTTGTCCTCCTATCAACCGCTTGCGATCCCCGGTGTTAAATGGGTCATCATGAGTGAGGTTGAAGAAACGGAAGCTCTTGAACCGGTGTGGACGCTTCTCAACAAGATGTTGCTGACTTTTATTGCCTCAATCGGGATGATTGTGATTCTGGCGGTCTATTTTTCCAGAACAATTACCCGTCCTCTCTATGTGTTGCAGGAAAATGCAAAGGAGTTGTCAGAGGGGAATTTGAATGTTGCTATTGAAACGGGTGGCCATGATGAAATTGGTGATCTGGCCCGTAATTTTATGGTGATGCGTAACTCTATCAACCAGTTGGTTGGGGACTTAAGGGTTCATGGTGAACAGTTGGAAGATCGAGTCGCAGAACGGACTGAGGAGCTCCGTCAGGCCCGTGAGGCTGCTGAAGAAGCCAATCTTGCCAAAAGCCGGTTTCTGGCAAATATGAGCCACGAACTCCGCACCCCGATGAATGCTATTATTGGTTACAGTGAAATGATTATGGAAGAGTCTGAAGATATTGATCAGCTGGAATTTATCCCTGACTTAAAGAGAATTCAGGGCGCTGGAAAACATCTTCTGGCGCTGATTAATGATATTCTGGACCTGTCAAAAATCGAAGCGGGGAGGATGGAACTCTATCTTGAGACCTTCAATGTTGATCAGATGCTGCAGGAGATTAAATCCACAGTTTCTGTCCTCGTTGCTAAAAGGGGAAACCGGCTGATTCTCGATTCCAGCGACTCCCTGGGGGAGATGACGACAGATCTCACCAAGGTGCGACAATCCCTCTTGAACTTGATCAGCAATGCCGCCAAGTTTACCGAGGGTGGAACGGTGACTCTCGCAACGCAACGGAAGACGATTGGCCGCCGGGAATGGTTTGAGTTCCAGGTGATAGATTCCGGGATCGGGATCGCCGAAAATAAACTGGGAATTCTTTTCGATGAGTTCACCCAGGCTGATGATTCGACCACCCGCAATTATGGTGGTACCGGTTTGGGGCTGGCCATTACCAAACGTTTTTGTGAAATGCTCGGAGGGACAATCTCGGTTGAGAGTCAACCTGGAGAAGGGGCAACATTCACCATTTGTCTCCCCGCTGTATCGGTTTCTACAGCAGACCCAGAGGATATTATTGCCGGGGTGACCGAAGAAGCTAAGTTATCTGTTGACCGCCCCACGACCCAGTTGTCCTCACTTGACCCGGTCTTAAATAAAATTCTGGCGATCGATGATAATCCGGATATGCTCGATATTTCTGATCAACCTTCCCGGCCAATTTTAGTTATGGAGGACGACACCACCATGCGAGAAATGCTCTGCCGAACCCTGGTTAAAGAGGGTTGGGAGGTGAGAGAAGCGAGTAATGGCAAGGTGGGCCTGGAGAAAATTCAGCGAGAAATACCCGGGATGATACTTCTTGATCTCCTGATGCCGATTATGGACGGCTTTACCTTCTTGACGGAGTTGAGAAAAGAAGCTGCCTGGCGGGATATTCCGGTATTGGTCATCACCTCCAAAGATATTACCCGAGAAGAGAAGAAGCTTCTGGAAGAGCAGGTTGTGACCGTTCTGCAAAAGGGGGCGTCTACGCGTCAGGACTTGCTGGAACAGGTCAGTTCAACAATTAAATATTTTGTCCCTTAGAAAAGTTGATGATATTTTGGCTGGTTTATACCTGAAAAGAATGGAGTGGTGGTGTGTTTAAAATACTGCTGGTAGAAGACAATGACCTGAATCGTGACATGTTGTCCCGGCGGTTGATCCGTAGAGGTTATGATGTTGCAATGGCTCTCGATGGTGGAGAGGGTATTGCCATGGCGGTATCTGAATCTCCCGATCTGATTCTGCTGGATATGAGCTTGCCGGTTGTCAATGGTTGGGATGTTGCACGAAAATTAAAAGGAGATGCAATGACCAACCATATCCCGATCATCGCTCTGACCGCACATGCTATGGATGGCGATCGTGAAAAAGCGCTTGCCGCCGGGTGTAATGAATACGAGACGAAGCCGATTGAGTTTAAACAACTCCTGGAAAAAATGGACAGCTATTTGGCTGAAATGGATCAATCACTATGACCACACATTCTGGAAAATTATTGGTTGTCGATGACAATGAGATGAATCGGGACATGTTATCCCGACGACTTTCGCGTCTCGGTCACACGGTTGTCACTGCTGAAGACG
>JAOZQF010000080.1 GCA_029932345.1 Desulfuromusa sp.
CCTCTTCAACCTCCTCAATACGATCAACCAGAAGGAAGGGATAACGGTGCGGTAAAACTTTCATAATTTGTTGGATATTCAGAACAAGCATATTATTTCTCCTTTAGCAGCGACTCAAGTTCTTCCAGCCGCTTTTTCATTTTTTGTAGATCTTTACGCATCTCTGGTAACTTTGGGAAAACCATTGTTGAGCGAAGCCACTGTTTATGGGGCATCAAAGGTGCACCCGATAAAACTTGATTTGCCGCCACATCATTTGCAGCACCCCCGCGGGCACCGATCATCACATTATCACCAACTGTCAAATGACCTGCAGCTGCAGATTGTCCACCAAATGTGCAGTGATTTCCGATTATTGTGCTCCCGGCAATGCCAGTTTGTGAAACCAGAATAGAATTTTCTCCAACCTTCACATTATGACCTACCTGAACCAGGTTATCGAGTTTGGTACCACGGCAGATCCTGGTTTCACCTAAAGCAGCCCGGTCAATGCAACTGCTGGAACCAATCTCAACATCATCTTCCAGGACGACTATTCCAACTTGGGGAATTTTATAGTAACTCGCTCCATCGGGGGCAAAACCAAAGCCATCAGAACCAATGATCGCGGCTGGTTGCAGAATAACCCGGTCATGCAACCGGCAACCCTCACGAACAACCGATTTGGCGTGAAGCAGACAATCTTTGCCAATCGTCACATCATTATAAATGATAACCCCCGGATAAAGGACCGTTCCGGCTCCCACCTTCACCCGTTCACCAACTACACAACCGGGATAGATTGTTGCCAACCGGTCAATCTCAGCAGATTCTGCAACGTGAGCTCCCGCCATGATCCCCTTGACAGCTCTTTCAGGAACCTGCAAATAAGTGAGGATTTTTGCAAAAGCCAGATAGGGATTAGCACAAACGAGCAGATTGATATTCTCCGGGGGGACAATTCCGGGAGCAATAATCACCGCTGATGCCTGGCATTTCTCCAGTTTTACCAGATACTTTGGATTGGCAACAAAGGTGATGTCCCCCGGTTGAGCCTGGTCAATTGGGGCAACCTGAAGGATATTAAAGTCTGGATCACCCTTCAGCTCTCCACCAACCAAATCTGTCAACTTGCGTAAACTTGCCATAACACAATCTCTATTTTAGAGAACCCAAACATATCTACATATGTCAGGTACTATTTCTTTTTACTTGCGTCATACGCCTCAATGAGTTGCACCGTCAAATCAATCATATCATCATCAACATAAATCAGGCCACCCTCACTTTTTTCGATAATCATTGAGTAGTCACCATCCTTGCCAAACTTCCGCAGAATATCGGAGAGCTCTTTAAGGATCGCCTGGGTCCGTTTTTCATCTTCCTGCTGAAGTTTCCTCCGGGCATCATTCTGAAATTTTTGCAGAGCTGCTATCTGGGTTTGATATTCTTTCAATTTCTCTGCCTTGGCGTTATCAGAAAGGAGGGCACCCTGTTTTTCCAGTTCGTTTTTTAACTTCAAAAACGTGTCCTGTTTTATTTTAAATTCCGTTTCATACTCTTTTGCCTGTGCCGCAATCTCACTTTTAGCTTGAGCTCCCGCAGCAGAGTCATTCAGCGCTTTTTGTAAATTCACATAAGCAATTTTCATCTCAGCAAATGCTGGAGTTGATAGAAAAAGAACTGCAAGTAGAGCGATAATGATTTTCTTCATGATTTTCTCCCGTAAGCTAAATTATTAAAAAGCTTTTCCTATGGTAAATTCAAAAACTGACTGGTCTTCATAATCTTTAGGGGACAAATTATACCCCCATTCAAAACGCAATGGACCCATTGGGCTTCTCCAACGAATCCCTACTCCGACACTGTTTCGCATGCTTGAAAAGTAATTTTCATCTTCGCTCCAAGCATTGCCGGTATCGTAGAACAGAACCCCCTTCAATCCAAGACTTTTATAGATTGGGAACAAATATTCAAAGTTGAAATATCCCATTTTTGTACCACCTACATAGTCGCCATCCTCTCTTGGACCAACCTCCCGATGCTCAAACCCACGGATGGTACGAATCCCCCCGAGGAAAAACTTCTGGGTAATTGACACATCATCACCATCTGTTGATGTCACATAGCCGGTCTCTCCATGTATCGAAAAAACTGTCCCCCAGGGTAATGGAAAAAAGTGTCGGTGCTCAGCAATTGATTTGACAAAGTGTTCCGTACCACCCAATCCAGCATACTCAAGAGAGAGCTTAGACACTCCACCACGACTAGGATCGTCATAATAATCGGTACTATTGCGGATTATCTGTGTCGTTAAGGATGACAGAGTTGAATTTCCTTCTTCATCCTGAATGTCTTGAGTGAGGTCATTGTCGATGTTAGAGACCTCCAGCTGCTCATATCGATAGGTCATATAGAGTTTTGATTTTCTGCCAATGGGGTGACCCGTCCGGATTGATCCACCAATCTTCTCTTCATCATAGTCACTATACTCTCTGTTATCGTTATAAATTTCCCCCCCCAGAGTCCAATCTGTATCGAGAAAATGGGGGTCACTGAGACCCAGAGAATATGTGGAACTTCTGCTGCCAAAAGAGCCACTGAGAGAAAGCCGCAAACCATAGCCAAACAGATTATCCTGTGAAATCGACCCTTGAGCCATAACACTATCGGCTGAAGAGTAACCCACACCGATTGAGAAGGTTCCGGTTGGACGCTCAGTCACCTCAACCCCAAGAATAGTCTTGGTCTCATCAGAACCCGGCTTGTTGGTCACTGTTACCTCATCGAAATAGCCAAGATTTGTAACCCGTCGCTTCGCCTCCTTAACCGCAGTCGAACTAAAAAGATCCCGCTCAAGAAGAGGAATTTCCCGCCGAATCACCTTGTCACGAGTTGTTGTGTTTCCAGTGATAACAATCCGTTCAACAAAAACCCGGGGGCCCTGCTCAACTTCAAGGTTAAGATCAATGAGGTGATTTTGATCATCCCGGGCGGTTAATGGGGTGACATTTGCATAAGCATAACCATTATCAGCATAAACATCGGTCAACATCAAGATTGTGTTTCGTAACACTGCAGTGCTAAAAATATCACCCGGTTTTAACCTGACAAGGCGCAACATTTTTTCCTGCTGAAACATTAAATCACCGGACACACTGACTTCTCCGACTCTGTACTGAGCCCCCGGATCAATCTCTATGACAACTTCCAGATACTTGTTATCCTCTATCAGTGTCACCTGGGGCTGTCTCACCTTGACATACTGATACCCTTCATCATGATAGGCCGCCTTGATCCTCTCAACATCAAGAAGCATCGTATCCTTATTGTAGATTCCCCGGTCGGTCATCCAGGAGAGCCACCAGCGCTCTTTGGTCTCCATCTTATCGATCAATTCATCCTTATCAAACACAGAATTACCAATAAATGAGATACTCTGAATCAGAACCTTTTTTCCCTCAACAATCTCAAATGTCAGGGTTGCCTCATTTTTATCATCAACCTGTAAATCCGGTTTTATTGTTGCGGCATAATAACCATCTTCAATGTAAAGATTTTTGATCTCCTGAACACTCGCCTCAATTTTAGACCGGTTATAAATGGAAGGAGTTCTCATCGTTAAAAGAGGACGTAGCTTCTCTTTTTTTAATTTGTCGTTCCCGGAAAACTTGATTTTACGAATCAAAGGGAGCTCATGGACAACAAAGGTCAGAACTTTTGCCCCCTGAATCTCCGTCATTTCCGCAGAGATATCATCGAAATATCCCAATTTGAAAATGCTCTGCATGGCTTGATCTATATCTTCTGGAGAGACCAGATCACCCGGTTTTATCGAAATTTCTGCCAGCACCACAGATGTTTCAACCCGGATAATCCCTTCGATTTGAATGTCTGACACTCTCAAGTCCTGCGCATAAGTCACCAGCGCAATACTCAATAGAAAAAGTGTCAATATTGCTTTTTTCAACATCTATGATCCTCGGTACAGAGATATAAAAACAAAACGGTAATTATAGAAAATCACGTTGGAAACATCAATTCAATTTATCCCCGATAAGGGCACCATCTTCGATATGTAAGGTTCGATCCAGGCTACTTGCTAACGAAATATTATGAGTGACAATAACCATGGTCAAACCGCGCGCCTGGTGCATCCGGTTAAGCAGTTGCATAATCTCTGCAGAAATCCGGCTGTCCAGATTTCCAGTTGGTTCATCTGCCAACAATAATCGCGGTTCACGGATCAGCGCTCGGGCAATGGCAACTCGCTGTTGTTCACCGCCTGACAGAGCGCCAGGCTTGTGATTTAAGCGCTGCTCTAAACCCACCTCTGCTAAAATTTCAGTCGCCTCCTGAACCGCAGTGGTACGGGCAACACCACCGATCAGGAGCGGCATCATGACATTCTCAAGGGCTGTAAATTCCGGTAATAATTGATGAAATTGAAAGACAAAACCCACCGTACGATTCCGAAAATTATCAAGATCAGCACCTCGCAATGCGAACAGACTGCTTCCCTCAAATAAAACTTCACCAGTTGTCGGATGATCTAACCCTCCGAGAATGTGCATCAGAGTCGTTTTTCCAGCTCCAGAGGTACCGACAACTGCAATCCGTTCGCCAGCGTAAATTTTCAGATTAACCTCACGCAGAACCTCAATGATCCCACCGGGTGTCGTAAACTTCTTACCCAGCCCGGAAACTTCTATAAGCGCCTGCTCATTCATAATAATCCCCCGTACACAAAAGAATGGCTAAGCAAAAATTTCGACCACCAAGGCGAAGTAGTTTTTCGGGGGCGAAGAGATACATAGGTATGTCGAGATCCTGAAAAACTGCTACAACGCCGGAGGTCGTACTTTTTGCGACGCCATTCATTCATAGCGGAGCGCCTCGGTTGGATCCATACGTGAAGCTCGCCAGGCAGGGTAAATTGTCGCCAGCAAACAAATAATCATCGCCATCGTTACGACAACAACCACGTCGCTGAAAACGATCTCCGAGGGGAAGTGTTCCATTCCATAAACAGCTTGATCAAAGATCCTGATACCAAAGGCCCGTTCAACAAATTTAATTGCAACATCAGCATAGGTCGCCAGAAAGACCCCGAAGGCAGTCCCTAATCCTGTCCCCACAGTGCCGATAATAAGACCTTCCAACATGAAAATTTTCATGATGCTACGAGCAGTCGCACCCATAGCCCGAAGAATGGCGATATCACGATTTTTTTCCATCACCACCATAATTAAAGTGGTCGCAATATTGAATGCGGCAACCAGAACGATAATCCCGAGGATAATAAACAGGCCCAATTTTTCTAATTTCAGTGCCGACAGAAAAGAGCCATAAATACTCTGCCAGGGGCGAATGACCGTCGGAAACCCGAACTGTGCCGTTAAAGAATCGGCAACTTGAGGGGCTCGATCATAACGATCAACTTCTAGTTCAATACCACTGACAACCCCTTCTAAATCAAAGAAGTGCTGTGCAACAGTTAAAGGGATATAGGCATAAAAACTATCCACCAGACTGCTCTGTTTTTCAAAAATAGCAACAACCTGGAATGGTTTCATTTTCGGGATCATGCCGAAGGGAGTCATGGTAAACAATGGGGGGATGACATTAATCGAGTCACCGACAGCAACCCCGAGGCTGCTGGCTGTATCAAGACCGATAATAATTCCTGGCCGTTCGGCTTGCAGATTAAAAAAACTCCCGGTGACAGGTTGACCATCCAGGGTCAATAAAGGTTGAGATAGTATTTTATGTTCTGCATCGATTCCCTTGACACTGACCGCCGATACATTCCCTTTGGATAGTAACATTGCCTCCTTAGAGACAAAGGGGGATGCTGAGAGGACATGTGGAAGCTGTTTTGCTGCCGCGACCACCCCCTGTGGGTCTTCAATCCCGTCACCAAAATGTTGAATCAACACATGAGGGACATTTCCAAGGATCTGCTGACGCACCCCATCGGTAAAACCACTCATGACTGCCAGCACCAGAATCAGCGCTGCAACCCCAAGAGACACTCCGGCAATCGAAATAAAAGATATAATTGAGATAAAGGTCTGCTTCCGCTTAGCACGCAAATAGCGGAGACTGATAAACCATTCGTAAGACATTATTATCCGTCTCATCAATTAAATGATGATTAGTAAAACTAGATGGCTAACTGATTTCAGGGCGTAACTGGGGAAACAGAATGACATCACGAATCGAAGCAGAATTGGTCAATAACATCACCAGACGGTCAATTCCAATTCCCTCCCCCGCAGTGGGTGGCAAGCCATATTCGAGAGCACGGATATAATCTTCATCCATCTCATGGGCCTCTTCATCCCCGGCTGCTTTTTCTTCGAGTTGCTGCAAAAAGCGCTCTTTTTGATCAATCGGATTGTTCAGCTCGGAAAAAGCATTGGCTAATTCACGACCAACAATAAACAGCTCAAATCGATCAACAACGTCGGGGTTCTGGTCATTTTTACGCGATAACGGTGAAATTTCAGTTGGATACTCGGTAATAAAAGTCGGTTGCCAGAGTTTTGGTTCAACCACCTCGTCAAAGATTTCTGCCAACAACTTGCCGTGGCCAATACCACCATCCAATTCCAGACCGAGAGATTGGGCATAGACAAAGGACTTTTCCCGATCTTCCAGAACCGTCATTTCAATTGAGCCATACTTGACAATCGACTCCTTCAAAGTGAGACGATCCCATGGCGGAGTCAGATCAACCTCTTTCTCCCCGTAAGGGATCACCATGCTGCCACAAACCTTATTTGCAACATGAGAAATAAGGTCTTCAGTAAAGTTCATCATATCGTCATAAGTTGCATAGGCCTGGTAAAATTCCATCATGGTGAATTCAGGATTATGTTGAATTGAGATCCCCTCATTGCGAAAATTACGGTTGATCTCAAACACCCGATCAAAACCACCAACCACCAAGCGCTTCAAATAGAGTTCCGGGGCAATCCGCAGGAACAGATCCATTTTAAGGGTATTATGGTGAGTCATGAACGGCTTAGCTGTTGCACCACCGGCAATCTGGTGCATCATCGGTGTTTCAACTTCGAGGTAATCACTGTCGAGCATATATTCACGGATCAGGCTGACAATCCGGCTCCGCTTGCGAAATACTTCCCGCACCTCAGGATTAACAATCAGATCGAGATAGCGCTGGCGGTAGCGGGTTTCTACATCAGTCAGTCCGTGCCATTTCTCCGGAAGAGGCAGGAGTGATTTAGTCAGTATCCGGATTTCGGCAGCCCGGAGTGAGAGTTCATCAGTTTTAGTCCGAAAGGGAGAACCGGATACGCCAATAATGTCACCGATATCAAATTTCTTAAACTGCTCGAAAGCCTCTTCACCCACCTGGTTTTTCGCAACATAGATCTGAACCCGACCGCTGCCGTCCTGAACCTGTAAGAATGCCGCCTTACCAAAGTCCCGACAAGCCATAATTCGACCACCAATACGATAGGTCAGATTAATTTCTTCAAGTTTTTGTTTATCGTCAGCGGCATGGGCATCGAGCACCTGCCGGGCATTATGTGTCACGACAAAATCATTGGCAAAGGGGTTAATACCATCAGCTTGATAGCTCTCAACTTTGGCACGCCGCTGTTGCAATAATTCGTTAAGTTCTTCCATGATTTTCAATCCTTTATCGCTTTATTTGGAGTCGCACGATACCCTCAGAGCCAAGGCTTCGTCAAGGCAGAAAGGCGCTTTGAGAGATACAGTGTGTCAATCCATATTAATTCAGAAAAAAACCCTATTAAAATGGTCGTCAGTCAATTCTAAAAGTTCATCAAAAGAGTTTCTCAAAGGTTGTAAGTGCTGCTCGAAACTCATTTGGCATCCGGCAGGGTTTACGGGTCTGATAGTTAAAACAAACTAACGGCGTCTCCCCTTCAGCGGTTAATTTACCATCCCGCTCAATCCGATATTCCATCACCCAACCGGAACGTTTCAACTGTTTCGATTTAACCCCGATAATTAATTGGTCGCCCAGAAACATCTCCTGGCGAAAGAAGATATGTGCTTCGGGCATAATAACTCCACAGCCACCAAGATCAATCTCAGAATAGGGACCCAGGTTTTCCAGATAAGCGATCCGAGCATCCTGAAAAAAGTTCAACACAGCAGAATTAGCAACATGACCACCATAATTGATATCAGCAACACCGACACGGTAGGAAAAGTGAAATTTAAATTGTTCCATAAATTACCTCGTTATGAAAAATCCCCCTCAATCCC
>JAOZQF010000008.1 GCA_029932345.1 Desulfuromusa sp.
TGGTTATCGGTTTGCTGCTGTTTGGATTATTGAGCCGTCAGGGACCGCTGGGGAGCTGGGGACTACTGTTTACTCCCGTTGCGATGATTCTAGGGCAGGTGGTTCTGGCGACGCCAATTGTCGCCAATCTTGTCCTTGCCGCGGTGACCGGAGCGGACAGACGTATTCTACCAACACTATTGACCCTGGGAGCCTCCCCCTTTCAGGCCACGTTACAACTGCTGAAAGAAATTCGTTTTGGTATTATGGCGGCCATTATTGCCGGGTTTGGTCGGGTTATTGCTGAAGTTGGTGTCGCCATGATGCTGGGTGGCAACATCCGTGGTGTGACCCGCACCATGACCACAGCCATAGCACTGGAAACCAGTAAAGGGGAGTTTGCTTTTGGCCTTTCACTCGGAATTATTCTGCTGGCGGTTGCCCTGATGGTTAATCTTGGTTTGAACATTGCCCAACAGAGGTAAGTTGATGGAATCTGTTTACAGGTTAAAAGATATCGAACACAGTCTTGGCGAAAACTTTTGTTTAAAAGTTCAGCAGCTGAATATCGATAGAGACAAAATCCATGTTGTTAGTGGCCCGAATGGAGCGGGGAAGAGTACTTTATTGAGAGTTCTGGCTCTCTTACTCAAGCCGCAGCAGGGTTCTGTTTTCTTTTCAGGTCAGCCCATTGATCCTTCTGTCAGTAACCAACGTTCTCTCCGCCGAAAAATCACTCTGGTAGAACAATCTCCTTACCTGCTTCAGGAAAGCGTATCCAGCAATCTTGCCTTTGGTTTGAAGATCCGCCGAGTCAGCCGTGCTGAGCGGGAACAGAGAATTGCTGAAATTTTGCCGCTAGTTGGTTTAGCCGATTTTTCACACAGGCCGATAAAAGAACTCTCGGGGGGGGAGGTTCAGCGGGTTGCCCTGGCAAGAGCGCTGGTTTTGAATCCTGAAATTCTGTTACTGGACGAGCCGACCGCCAATATTGATCATGACAGTTTACCGGGTTTTGAACAGTTGCTGCGGAGTTTGGCCAGGAATGGCATGACAATCATCATGTCAACTCATGATCCAGCGCAAGTAGAGCGACTGAATGGCAATCTCATAAGGATTCAAAATGGGCTGGTCAACGGATAGTCGTTACCATTAGCTTCCAATCCAAAGAATCCGGAGATCGACCCAAGGTCAGTCCCTCTCAGTATTCTGAAAATTACAGTGAAATTTCATCGGGCACCTCCCCTTCGGGAGTAAACCACTCTTCATCGAGAAAATCACTGTCGGTAATCTGCTTAAGGTTCCGTTTCAGGTATTTTCCCTGTGCCGACACGGCAATTTTGCCATCAGGAAGGTACAGCTCACCCGTTCCCTCATAGATCCGCCCCCGATCATTGGTGACCCGCCCGACAACTTTCAGCTCCACCCCCAGAGGGACCGGATGTTTGTATTTGACCTGTAAATCGACCGTGACACCAAAAGTATCCTGACCATAATGTGCCATGATCGCCCGACCGATCACTTCATCGAGCAATGCCGCAGAAACACCACCATGGGCAATTCCCGGATAGCTTTGATGTTCTTCACGCGGGGTGAATAGGGCGATCACCTCTTTCTCTTCGGTTTCAAAAAACCGGGTTTTCAGCCCGAACTGGTTCTCCGTCCCACACACCAGACATCGTTTGGAGATATGCTGACAATTTTTAATTTTGTAGTTCATTATTTTCCCCACAACTTAGTTCAGTTTAAAATTTGGAGTAATTTTAAACCATCATACAGCAACTTTCCTGCCAGAATGATGAGAAATAAACCGAGACAACGAATAATAGTCCGGTAGATCCCTCCTGTCAGGAAAAATCGCGATTTACCGACCACTATCGCCAGCAGGATTTTAGCTCCAATCAGGCAGAAGTAAAAACTACCGATAAAAGCCAATCCTGCCAATTGGTGAGTATTCATAGCTTTGATCATGATTGGTCCCCCAATCGTGAGCCAGAACAGGTAGGGGTGGGGACTCAGAAAATTAGTCAGAATCCCCTTTGTCAGCGATTTCATACCACCCCCCGAAATAGCTGGATTGATATCCGGGATCTTTAAACTCTGGCAGCCGAGAAATAACAGAAAAAGTCCTCCCGTCAGTGAAATAAGTCCGAGAGCAACATGAAAATCTGCCAGATTTGCCAGAATGAATAGTGATATGAGAATAATCGGCAGATCGGTGATGAGTGGTGCCAGAGCAATTCTGATACCCGAACGAATATCACGCTGGAGGGTTTCGGCAACGACGAGGGCCAATAATGGCCCCGGGGCGACCCCGGCCGAAAGCCCGAGGATCGTACCGATAATAAGGAAGTTAATCATATCCTTTCACTACCATGGGAGCTTCCGGGAGACCAGATGAAACGACCAGAGGGATTAAAACTGCTTTCTTAGATCAAGTTGAGAGAATGTGATCTGGCTCTCACTTTTGACCCGGCTTCCTTCTCTGGATCTCCATTAAAAAATAACTGTATTTCCTTCCCCTTTCTCTGGCCCATTCCTTTATAATCGTCAGCCATGTTTGATTATCTTTCTCCAGACAGTATTGACCAACTTCGTTATGCTATCAAAGAGGCCGACGGTAATGAGGTTTTTATCCTCGGTCAGACCGATGCCGAACGGCGAATTGTTCAAGTTGAAGTTCTGGCTCGTGGTTCAGAGAGTGCCGTCCCGGCGATTCTGCAAACCTGTAGCTATGGTGATGTTGTCCTCCACAACCACCCTTCCGGAAACCTGCAACCCTCCGCTGCAGATATTGAGGTCGCCTCCCAATTTGGCTCTTTAGGGGTGGGTTTCTATATTGTTAATAACCGGGTTGATGATCTGTATCGCGTTGTTGAAGCTTTTGCCGAAAAAAATATCGAAAAACTGAAACCTGAGCAAATAAATGCATTGCTGGGGCCGGATGGGGTGATTGCCGCAAAACTTCCCGATTACGAAGATCGTCCCGAACAGTTACGCATGGCTTTTGTTGTGGCTGATGCATTTAACCAGGGACAAGTGGCGGTTGTCGAGGCAGGAACCGGCACCGGAAAAAGTTTGGCCTATCTGGTTCCAGCACTCCTCTGGGCACGTGCCAACCAGGAACGGGTGGTCATTTCAACGCGGACGATCAATTTGCAGGAACAGCTGATCCGTAAAGACCTCCCCTTTCTCCAGAGAGCCACCGGAATTGAATTTTATGCGGTTCTGGTGAAGGGGCGCAGCAATTATTTCTGCCGGCGGCGGGGTGAAACTGCAGGGCGGGAATTGGGACTGTTTGACCAGAAGCAGGTTGAAGAACTACAGCAGATTATCCAATGGGCCGAAACCACGGGAGATGGTTCGAAGGAAGATCTGGCTTTTATCCCCAGTTATCAGGCCTGGGAGGAAGTATGTTGTGAAGCGGATCAGTGCGCCCGGGTCCGCTGCCAACATTATCGCCAGTGTTTTTTCCATAAAGCCCGCCGACAAGCGGCTCGAGCTGATATTTTAGTGGTTAATCATGCCTTGCTTCTTGCCGATCTGGCACTGCGCCAAGAGACCGATAACTATTCGGCAACAGCAGTTCTCCCCCCATTTGAACGGGTCATTCTGGATGAAGCACACCATCTTGAAGATGTTGCTACCAGCCATTTTTCTTCACAATTGACCCGCTTTACCTTCTCCCGGATTCTGAATCGGTTACGCCATCCACGCAAGCTGAATCAGGGCTTGCTCCCCCGTTTTCTCGATCAATTATCACAGGAATTACCCGACTCCCTTGATGAATTGTATCGAACTCTGCATGGAGAGATTGAATCTTTGTTGATCAAGCGACAACAGCTCATTGATCTTTCACTGGATGAGATGCAAAGTATCGCAGAAGAGTTGCCCGAATATCTCGGAAAAAAAATTAATTCCAAGTTTGAGCTGAAGCACCGTATTCTTCCTCAATTTATGGAAACCCCCGTTTGGCAAAAAATCATTCAAAGGGTTGAGCGATTACGGGTTGGCTGTCTTGAGTTAGCACAAGGCTTAAGTGGATTGTTGCGGGGAACAGAAGCTTTACCGGATGTTGTGGCTGACAAAATGAATCCGGCACTGGTTGATTTGCGCGGCATTGCTGGTCGACTGGAAGGGCTTGCTGCTGATCTGGCCTCTTTTCAAGCCGTGGCAAAAAACAGTTGTGTCTGGATTGAAATCCGTGAAGGGAGGATTGGCCGGCAGAAAGGGTTGATTGCCAGTCTCTGCCAGGCTCCCCTTGAGGTGGCTGAAAGTCTCAATCGGGCACTTTATCAACGATTTCGCAGTTTGATTATGACCAGTGCAACATTGACAGTCGCGGGAGCTTTCGGCTATTTTCATGCGCGGGTCGGGCTGGATCGGATCGAACCGCAGCGGCTGATTGAGTTGATGCTTGATTCCCCTTTTGATTATCAACAGCAGGCGCTGGTTGCGATTCCGACTGATCTTCCGGAACCGGGACGACCCGGCTTTGCCGAGGCAGTGCGAGATGCAGTGGAAAAGGCGTTGCTCTGCAGCCAGGGGCGCAGTTTTGTCCTGTTTACCTCCTATGCACTTTTGCGGCAGGTTCATGAAGAACTGTCACCGGGGCTTGAGGCTCAACGATTACGCTGTTTGCGGCAGGGGGAGGAGAATCGCCATCAGTTGTTAAAACGGTTCGCCGAAGATGAAAGTAGCATCTTATTTGGTACCGACTCTTTCTGGGAGGGGGTTGATGTACCGGGACGTTCTCTGGAGCAGGTGATTATTGCCCGGCTGCCATTCCGGGTTCCAACCGAGCCGGTTTTAGAAGCGCGGTCTCAGGCGATTGAGCAACGTGGGGGGGATCCATTTATGGAATATACCGTCCCACAAGCGGTGATTCGCTTTAAGCAGGGGTTTGGACGGCTGATCCGTCACCGCAGTGATCGAGGCGTCGTTTTGATTCTGGATACCCGGGTGGTAAAAAAAGGTTACGGACGGATGTTTCTCCGCTCGCTCCCTCCGGCGCGAGTGGTTCGTGGACATAGTGACGAAGTTTTTACCGAGGTTGGACAATTTTTCAGCGAAAACTATTTATAATATGAGGATTCAGGTGAAATATTTAACGAAAATGTTTTTTGTTCTGCTGTTAGTTTTGTTGCTGTCTGGATGTGACAAACAGCAGAATGCTTTAACCGTATTGCGTCCCAATGATATAATTCTCGCTTTTGGTGACAGTTTGACTTCCGGAGTTGGAACCCAGCCAGGATTGAGTTATTCGGCGCAACTGAGCCGTCTCCTTGGTCGTAAAGTAATTAATGGTGGGATACCGGGGGAAACCAGTGCCGAAGGTCTAATCCGGTTACCGGGGGTATTGGATCAGATTGAACCTGAGTTGCTGCTTCTGTGTCATGGTGGTAATGATATTTTACAGAAACTGGATCGGGATCAGTTGCGAGCTAATTTACGGAAGATGATTACTGTCGCTCAGCAACGCAATATTGGGGTGGTCATAATTGCCGTCCCACAGCTGGGGTTTGGTTTGCAGGATCTCCCCCTCTATAAGGAGCTGGCAGATGAATTACACGTTCCGTTGCTCGCAGGAACTCTTGGAGAGTTGCTGGCATCTCAACAATATAAAAGTGATCCGGTTCATCTAAATGGAAAAGGGTACCGAAGGCTGGCTGAAGCAGTCGCCGATCTTCTGGCGGCAAATGGAGCGTTGCGCTAAATAAATTGATGGGTAGACAATATGCGACGAATCAAGGATTGGCCGGCCGACGAAAGACCACGGGAAAAACTTCTTGCAGCGGGAGCCGATAAACTCACCGATGCAGAATTGCTGGCGTTGATTATCCGTACCGGAGATTCATCGAGCAAAAACAGTGCTGTAGATCTGGCGCGGAGTTTATTGAGTCGCTTTGGTTCATTGCGACAGTTAGCAACTGCCAGCATCAGTGAGCTCTGCCAGCAGCCGGGAATCGGCCCAGCCAAAGCAGCAGAGATTCAAGCTCTATTTCAAATTGCCCGGCGTTTTGGTGATAAGCGTTTAGAGCCGGGGCAACCCTATAGCTCATCACAAGAGGTGTTCCATCACTTCCACGAACGGCTTTGTGATTACCGCAAAGAAGTTTTTCTCGCACTACTCCTCGATGCCAAAAATCGCCTGATCAAAGAGGTCCAAATTTCAGAAGGGAGCCTCAGCGCTAGTATCGTTCACCCCCGTGAAGTCTTTGCTCCGGTGTTGCGAGAATCTGCTGCAGCGGTTCTGTTTGTCCACAATCACCCCTCCGGTGATCCAACTCCCAGCCGTGAAGATATCGAAATTACCAAACGGCTCAAGGAAGTGGGGGACTTGATGGGGGTGAGAGTTCTTGATCACATTATTATTGGCAATGGAGATTTTGTCAGTCTGGCGGATCGAGGGTTATTGTGAGGGGGAGGTTGACAGACAACGGAAATCGGTATTGAGCTATTATGTTAGCCCACATATCATGTCGGTAATCAGGGAGAGTCACAAATGGTGAATTTGCAGGTTGATGAATCGACAGAGTTAGATATTAAGTTTGTGGCCGATGCGGTTGCAGCTTCGGAAGAATATGAGTTAACCGCAGTATATGTGCCATTAGCTGAACTTGAATCAGTGTTCATTGATTCATTAAGTCGAGCCGAAAATTATCATGTTCAGTTTTAACTCCATAACCGAATTAATCAACACTCTTGCATGGTCAAAAGACCTGTTAGCCGAGATGTTTGAAAAGCGCAAGTCGTTTGCCTATAAATACGATCATGCGGTGGAGTTACTTGATGAAAACCGGGTGGCGACTTTGCTTGAACTGGAGGTAGTGCGTAAAAACGGTTTTCTGCTTGAAATAGATGATCACTTTTTACAGTTTTTCGAGCAGATTCTGGAGGTTAATGAAGAGATAAATACCGCCACGGTGCATGAAAATATTCGCACCCTCAAGCAGAACATCAACTACTATCTGAAAGAAGGCAACACCAGTCGTAAATATGGCTACATGAAAGCAATCAAAACAGTTTTACGGAAAATCGGGCTGATGACGTTGCGTAATATTGTCGATTTGAACCGTAATATTGAGAACACTTTCAAAACTGAGCCAACCTACAAAATTAAAATCGACAAGCTGGAAAACTACGACCAGAAACGGAAAGATATCAGTGCCCTGATCAAGCAAACACAACAGTTGCTGGATGGGGAGGAACTGACGTTTTTTAAAGTTGCCCCCGATGAAGAGTTGGGGCGTATTATTATTCAGCTCCGTTTGCAATTGCACGAAGCTCACCATAATTTGATTGAAGCACAGCGGCAAATTATCGATTATCTCAACCAGATTAAGTATCAGAGCCAAATGGTGGAGAAGATCAGGCAAATCAAGTACCTTAAAGATCAGTTTGAGCTTAAAGAACGGACAGATTTTACCATCGTAATGGCACAGTGTCGGGATCTCTTTTTTGAATCACTACAGCCGGGGCGTTTAAAACTCTCTCTTGATTTATTGCAGGATGATGATGTTTACGCCAGTTTAGTGAAAATCAGCCGACGCAAAAAGAGCGGCGTTAAGCAGTCACGGGCGGTGGCAGACAATATCTCTACCGAGTATCTGGAAGCCGTTACCGAGCATGAGGTCTATGTTGATCTGGAAGAGATAAAAAACAGCTTTTGTGCATCGGGCGATCACCTGTTCAATTTTTTACGCCATTACCAGTACCCCAAAGAGATGGGATTTGCCGAGATTGTTACCCTCTATTGCCAACTTATTTCCCTTTATGATGATGAGTTGGTCTTCAGTGGGGAGTATGGTCAATATGGGGATGAGCTGGAATACGCAATCATCGAGTCCAAATAGAGTAGGTACGCAGCGTACTGCGTCCACTAACACAACAGCAATTCTAACGGAGAGTCGCAGAGGTAGAGAGTTGGAGAGCAAAAATTGGGAAAACCACAAGATTTTCTCTCTTCTCAGCGTCTCTCCGTTAAAAGTGATTGTATGGGCAACTAACGCCACTTACAGCAGGCGAGAATATAACCATGTCGATAACAAACCGGACAGCCGAAGTTTTCCAAATATTGAGTAAGGGGCAGTTTATCAGCTCAAACAGTGCCGATGAGCGGATTCGTAAACTGTTTGTGCAGGTCGAAGATAACTTTTCCGAACTGGCACGCTATTTTGCAGAAATCAATTTGACTCTGGAGCGTGGTGATGAGTATTTCTACTTTTCCCGTCCCGAGGGTCGAGCCGATTTAGAGCGAAAGGTTGAGAGTGCCTATAAGTGGATTGATATTGTCGATTTTTTTAAGACCCATGACAGTGCTTTTGGTTCTGGTTACCGTTTCAGCCCTGCCGAAATCATGGTTAAACTGAATGTCGATGCTATGTTGAAAAGTAAACTTGCCAGCTTGAAACGATATACAAAAACTGGCAAGTTTGATGATGCGCTACAAAGATTGATTGATACCCTCTGTCGTGAAGGTTTTGCCGAACTCGAAAATGAAGTGACTAATTCGTACAAGGTGCTGGCCTCTTTCAGCTACCTGGAAAGCTTGATTATGAGCATCCACATCCCCGAAGAAACTGCCGATGAGATACCTGAATAAAGTCAGTTTTATCAACAGTGCGGCGGTAAAATATGCCGAACTCAATTTAAATGGCAATGTCCACTTTATCGGCACGCAAGGGGTGGGTAAAAGTACCCTGCTCCGAGCGATTCTGTTTTTTTACAATGCCAATTCCCTTAAACTGGGGGTGCCTTCAGGGCCTACCAACAAAAGTTTTGCCGAATGGTATTTTCCTTACCAGAACTCCTACATTATCTACGAAGTACAGCGCGAAACCGGTGCCTATTCGCTGTTGGCATTTAAGGCTCAAAACCGGGTTTGCTTCCGTTTTATCGATGCTCCTTACCGGCAGGAAATGTTTATCGGTGGGGATGGGAGTGTGCATGAGAGCTGGGATAAAATTCGCAGTCACCTGGATGCAAATAACATTTTTTACAGCCGGCAGATTAAATCCTACGAGGAGTACCGGGATATTATCTATGGTAACGAGCAGGGGAAGAAGGAGTTCCGTCGTTACGCCTTGCTGGAAAGCCGCCAGTATCTGAATATCCCCCGTACCATTCAAAATGTTTTTTTAAATTCAAAACTTGATGCCGAGTTTATCAAGCAGACCATTATCGATTCCATGGGGGAGGAAGCGGTTGAGATTGACTTACAACTCTATGCCCATCACCTGCAAGGTTTTGAGGCTCAACTCAATGATATCCGTCAATTTCGGCAACCGGCCGTGCAGCTGCAGGGGAAAAAAGCGGCTCAACTCTATGTCGTTATTAACCAGTTACAACGGGAACGAAAAAAGCTGGCTGCTCAGTTGGATGCTTCGTTAGCAGCACTGGAGATTCAGGAACCGCTGTTACAGAATTCACTGACGGCAGATGAACAGTTCCGGCAAGGCGTACTTACCAAAATCGCCAAAGAGGGAGCAGCTTTTAAACGGCGCAATGATAAATATGTTGCCGATCTGACGATTTTGACGGCAAACCTGAAAACCGCACACACAAAGGCTGCATATTACGCCAACATGAATATAACTGCCATCATTGATAGGGTAGCGAAGCGCACCGATTTAACCCATAAGCAGGACAATCTGCTGGCAGAGAAGAATCTCTTAAGCGGGCAGTTTCAGGAACTGGCACAAAAATATATAGCCTTGTTGGCAGAGTTGGATAACCAGCAGCAAGGTTATTGTAATGACAAGGAGCAAGAGAGGCTGGCAATTAAAGGATCATTTTTTGATCGGCGGGACACAATCAAAGTGCAGTATGAGGAGTTGCATGAAGAGATTCGGCACCAACACCAAGGGGAAGTAGCTGCTGCCAGAGAACAGGGTCAAGAGTTGACAGCCGATTGCTATAAACTTAAACATAAGTTGGCAATGGTTCAGCAACAACCATTTTATACCGCTGAGATCGTGCAACAACAGCAGGAACTCGATAATCTTGAGTTAAAGCTGCAACAAACTAAATTACAGCAAAAAGCTAATAGCGCTCGCCTTGAAGAGTTAAAACGAAGTGGCGAACTGGAAGAGCAGGCGTTACAGGAATCCTGCCAGCATAAGGTTGAGCTGTTGCGTCGCCAGGTAGCCGAAGCGGAGCAACAGATTAAAACGATTGCCGGCAAACTGGCAAACAGTCAGGGAGCTTTCTATGGCTGGCTGGCGCAGCATCGCCCGGGATGGGAGCAAAATATCGGTAAGGTGTGTGATGAAGGGTTACTGTTTGACCAGACTTTGCAGCCGCAAAAAATTCTTGTCGATGAAGAGAGTTTTTATGGGGTTAAGCTGGAGCTGTCCCAATGGGATAAAAAAGTTAAGACCCTTGCCGATTATCAGCATGAACAGACCCTTTTAAAGCAAAAGGTGGGAGCCAAAAAGGATGAAATCAGAGGGCTGGAGCAGTATCTGACAGACCAACTACAAAAAATACAACAGCATTTGCACCCTCAGTCGCGTCAATTGCGACAAGAGAATCGGGAGCTGAACTACCAGGTTGAGCAACATCCACAGCAATATGAGATGGTCCAGTTGCAAATTAAGCAATGGCAGGAAAAAGGGAGACTTGAACAGCAGCAACAAATTGAAGAACTACAAATTAAGCTGGAAGAGGCAACTGCGGCAGAATTGCAGGCGCAGGAACAGTTGGAGCAATTGGAGGCACAGCTTAAGCGACAGCTACAAACCAAATTGCGGGAGCGGGATAAAAAAATCGCCAAACTGGAACAGTTGCGTGATCAGCAGATAGCTACCATCACTGCCGACATTGCTGCAAATCAGCAAGCTTATAAACAACGAAAAGCAGCAGTCATCACAGACAAAAATCGAGAGCTGAAAAGCCGTGGTGCTGATACTGACCGGCTTGACAGTATCGAGGAAGAACTTGTCCGAATCCGGGTTGAGCTTGAGTTCATCGAAATTAATCGTGATCTGGTGGCCGAATATCGGCGGGATAAGAAGGAGTTTCTTGACCGCACTAAAGAGTTTAAAAACCAACAACAACTGCTGGAACGGGAGCAGCGGCAAAAAGAACAGGAGTTCGGACAACGTAATGATAAGTTGCAGCAACAATTAACGACCCTGGAGGGTGCCATTGCCGGGCATCGACAAGCCCTTGAGGATATAAGTGCCGACCAGGAAGCCTTCAATCGATTTAAACTATCAGAAGTTTTCGCCCAGGTAGAGGATCATCCTGGTACTGGTACTGATGCTGAGGCGGTGCCGGCTAGGAATTGCCGTGATCTCATTGAGGCAATAAAGGATAATTACTACGCTGGGATTAAACGTCAGAATGATTTACAAGAGGTGGTGGATAAATTTCTGGGCCATTTTTCTGCTGATAATATTTTCAAATTTGCAATCAGGTTCAGCTCGGTGGAGGCGTATCTTGATTTTTCTCAGGATCTTACTGAGTTTATTGAAGAGGATAAAATTGATGAATTTGAAAAACGTATCACCGAACGTTTCGCCGAAATTGTAACTGGTCTGGGCAAGGAGACAACGGAACTTGTCTCACGTGCCGGTGCTATCCAAAAGGTTATCAGCAAGATAAATCAAGATTTTATCGCCAAGAATTTTGTCGGGGCAATTGATAGCATTGAGCTGAAGCTGGACGAAAGTGCCAACAGTATCTTTGTTATATTAAAGCAGATAAAAGAGTTTAACGACAAGCATGATATGGATTTTGGAACCCGTGACCTCTTTGCCACTGAAAATTATGAACTCAATAATCAACGGGCAATTTCTTTGCTGCGGATGTTGTTGCAAGAGGTTGATAGCGCAAGAGAGAGTACGATAACCCTTGCAGATTCATTTGAATTGAAGTTTAGGATTGTCGAAAATCAAAATGACACCGGCTGGGTGGAAAAGTTATCTCATGTCGGTTCCGATGGTACCGATGTATTGGTCAAAGCAATGGTAAACATAATGCTGCTCAATGTTTTTAAAGAGGGGGCTTCCCGCCGTTTCAGTGATTTTCGCCTCCACTGCATGATGGATGAAATCGGCAAACTCCACCCCAGCAATATTCGTGGCATCCTTAAATTTGCCAATGACCGCAATATTATGCTCATAAATGGCTCACCAACCGAAAATAATGCTTTGAACTATAAGCATGTTTTCAAGGTTTCCAAGGATGCTCAGCGGATAACCAAAGTCACCAGAATTCTTACCAACAATCGACCGCTATGATGAAATTAACCATCGGCCTGGCTAAAAAAATACTGCGTTTGCAGCAAGGTGAAAGTTTGCCTTATAGCCAGTTGCAGTATGTACTGATCACAAGAATGGTGACGGATGGAGTTCTGGTAATCCGCAGCAGTGGTAGCAGAAGAACAGTTTACTGCCGGGATACCGCCGAGATCCAGAGTTATCTGCAAAACAATTTTGGTATCCGGGATTTATCCCAATTTATTACCGCCGCCACTAAACCTGATTTGCAACGGTCTGATGCCGTGCGGATTGCCTCCGATTCCAAAATAAAAACGATCCGTTCATTTAAAGGTTTCCTGGTAAATTCCTGTCAGCCGGTGGCAACAAGGTTGAATGGCATTCCCATGGACATCTCCCCGCCGGTAGGAACCTTTGCTTATATTCACGATTTCGAGAAATTTGTTCCAGCGGCGGATGTGACTGTCATCGGGGTTGAAAATGGTGAAAACTTCCGTTATGTCGAGCGACAACAGGAACTCTTTCCGTTTGAAAAAATACTTTTTGTCAGTCGCTATCCCCAGTCTGGTGATCTGATTCAATGGTTGCAAAGCATACCCAATCGCTATGTTCATTTTGGCGATTTCGATTTTGCTGGAATCAATATCTATCTGCACGAATTCAAATCACGACTTGGCTCACGGGCAAGTTTTTTTGTTCCGGATGGAATTGAAGATCTTATTCGCGACTATGGCAACCGTAAACTCTATGACCGGCAATGCAAATCTGCTCCCTCCCGAAGCTGCCTGCAGGAATTAGAGCTGGAAAGATTGTGGGATTTAATCCAGACAGAGAAAAAAGGACTTGAGCAGGAAGTTTTGATCGCGGCAGAAGAACAACGCAAGAACTCTTAATCGATCTCATAGCCCTTAATTTTATACATCAGTGAGCGCAGACTGACTTCCAGTAATTCAGCAGCCTGAGTACGATTTCCCTTGGTTTTAATCAGGGCTTTACGGATGTATTCTTCTTCCAATCGCCGTGATGCAACTTTTAGTGAATACTCGTTAGGATTAAATTGCCCCGGAGCAGGTTGGCGAGTTCGCAGTGGCGACAATTCCAAGGTCTCCCCAGGGCTGAAAATCAGTGCTCTTTCCAGATAGTTCTCCAGCTCCCGAACATTTCCGGGCCAGTGATAGTCGGTCAGATTCTTTTTTGCTGCAGGGTTCAATTGTAACAGTGACCGCCCCGCACGGTTACAGAGCAGATTGAGAAAATATTCCGCCAGAACCACGACATCTTCAGGACGTTCCCGTAATGGTGGAAGATTGATATCAACCACGGCGAGACGATAATAGAGATCCCGGCGAAACAGCTTTTTCTTGACCGCTTCCTGTAAGTCTGTTCCGGCGGCAGCAACCACCCGGGTATTGATCTTTTCGGATCGGGTGGCACCAATTTTTCTAATCTCACCCTCCTGTAGAACCCGCAGTAATTTGGGCTGGAGTTCCAGTGGTAAATCGGCGATTTCATCAAGGAACAGGGTGCCACCATCGGCGCTTGAGAAGAGTCCCTGTTTTTCCCGATCAGCACCGGTAAAAGCCCCTTTTTTGTGGCCAAACAATTCACTTTCCAACAGACCGGAGGGGATGGCACTGCAATTGATAGCGAGAAACTGCCCGGTACGACCACTCTCACTGTGGAGAGCTTTAGCAATAAGTTCTTTCCCGGTTCCGGTTTCCCCGCTGATCAGGATGGAAGATTCTGCTTTGGCGGCAGTTTTAACCAGATTGATAATTTGAGCCATTTTCTGGCTGGAATGGACAATGTCAGTGATGGAAAAAGCTTTGACCTGAGGAGGCAGCGTCTTCTTCAGCTTTTGATTTTCCTGCCGCAGTTCCTGCCACTCTTCGGCTCTGCGTAATTTCAGTACCACCTCATCCGGTTTGAATGGTTTTGCGATATAGTCATATGCACCACGCTTCATACATTGCAAAGCCGTCTCAATACCATCGTCACGACTCATCATGATAATGGTACTGTCGAGGGGGCGGATTTCCGGCTGGTCAAGAAAGGTCAACCCATCCATGTCAGGCAGCCGGATATCGGTAAGGATGGCATCGAATCTCTCTTTGTCGATCAGATTGATTGCTTCTGCCCCATTCTGCGCTTCACTCACCCGATAGTTATGCTGCTCTAAGACCAACCGCAGCATACGGCGGATTGGAGCTTCGCCAGCAATGAGCAGAAGATTTCGGAATTGTTTGGACATGGGCGATACCCTGTTTTCTGATTGGCTTAAACAATCCGTTTCTTCTGCAGAACTGTGAAGTCAACCGGCAGGCCAAAATAGCAGCGGGGAAAGAATTTAAAATATCGGCCCGAGGAAGCTCCGGAACACACAGGCGTCCCGGCAAAAAAAAGCAACAGATCAAATTACTTTCTTTGCCTTTTGATCGCCTCGGCCTCTGCTTCGAGTTCATCCAGCAAATCGGTGACAGCCCAACTCTCGGAGACCGGGGTCAGTGTCGCCCAATGTTGAGCCGGCAGCTTGGACTTCCGGTAAGCGGTCATAAGACGATGAAGTTCCTTCTGCGTAAATCCAGACATAATAACGGCTCTTTTCATATCAGAGGTTTCACCATGGCCGTATTTGTCGTCCGCTTGCAGAATTTCCTTAAGAGTCTTTTGGGTGTCACTATTTGTGGCGAATATAACCGGGACAGAACTCAACCCACCTCTCGTCAAGAGTGAAAGTAACGCCTGCTGTTGCGTCTCGGGATAGCCACAAACCAAAAGTTTTCTGGGGCCAAACATTCTTTTGGATGATTGTCCTACTTTCCTCATCGTCCCTTTATGTTTCATAGTGCAATCCCTTTATCTTATCTAGGAGGTTGTCGGGCTTTGCGAATTGTAACGAGAGAGTGCCTGGTCGAGGACAGGTTTTCGATCGTTTGAGAGCGAATAGCCATAGCTATTTGTCGAAAAGGATCGGAAATATGGACCGATTAGGCGGTTTCGTAGTCAATTCTTGTAGAGTCCGACAATCTCCTAAATTCAACTCATCACAAACCACTGTAGCATAATCGAAGAGCAGGGCAAGTGAAACACTTCAGGGAAAACTGGCTGCCCAACAACAATGGGGCGGAAAATATCCGCCCCATTGGGTCAATCTTTATCATCTTCGGTTTTTATGGCTGCCAGATTTTCAGCAATGCTTCAGCCATTTCGGCCGGAGAGTCGGCAACACTGATGCCGCACTCACGCAGGAAAGCTTTTTTGCTGGCTGCATCCCCTTTACCACCGGAGATAATTGCACCGGCATGACCCATCCGTTTACCTGCTGGAGCAGTCGCCCCGGCAATAAAAGCGGCGACCGGTTTGGTCATGTGGTCACGGACGTATGCGGCAGCTTGCTCTTCAGCATCGCCACCGATCTCACCAATCATGATAACCGCTTTGGTTGCAGGATCAGCTTCAAACATTTTCAGGACATCAAGGTGACTGGTGCCATTGACCGGGTCACCACCGATACCAACGCAGGTGGTTTGACCGATATCGCGGCTGGTCAGTTGCCAGACGGCTTCATAGGTCAAGGTTCCTGAGCGGGAGAGGACACCGACCGGACCGGGCTTATGAATGTAGCCGGGCATGATGCCGATTTTACACTCGCCGGGGGTGATGACGCCGGGGCAGTTGGGGCCGATCAGTCGGGAGTTTTTCCCTTCCATGTATTTTTTGACTTTGACCATATCAATGACGGGGACTCCTTCAGTGATACAGATCACCAGTTCGATTCCGGCATCAACGGCTTCCATAATAGCGTCAGCACTGCCAATGGGTGGAACGTAGATAACCGAGGCGTTAGCACCAGTCTCTTTGACCGCTTCTTCAACAGTATTAAAAATTGGAAAGCCATCAACACTGGCACCGCCCTTACCGGGGGTGACGCCGCCAACCATCTGGGTGCCGTAATCGCGGGCACCATTGGCATGGAAAAGACCGGTTGCACCGGTAATCCCCTGGGTAATGACCTTGGTATTTTTATCAATCAGAATACTCATTGTTATTTCTCCTTAACTTGATGGCGTCGCATAATTTGTATCCTGCGGTGTTGTCACGTTTTTTATGATCTCGACATACCGTTGTATGCCTTCTTCCATAAAAAATCGTTCCGCCTAGCAGGATAAAAAATTCTGCTTAGCCATCTCGTATTTATAGATGTCAACCGTTGACGGCTTTGACGATCTTTTCAGCAGCATCAGCCATGCCATCGGCACTGACAATATTCAGACCCGATTCGACCAGCATCTTTTTGCCTAATTCAACATTGGTCCCTTCGAGGCGAACGACAAGTGGAACCTCAATGCCAATTTGCTTGGCTGCGCCAATAATTCCGGCGGCGATAACATCACACTTCATGATGCCACCGAAGATGTTGACCAGGATTCCCTTCACTTTTTTATCGGAAAGGATAATTTTAAAAGCTTCGGTCACCCGCTCAATCGTTGCACTGCCACCAACATCAAGGAAGTTGGCCGGGGAAGAACCATAGAGCTGGATGATGTCCATGGTTGCCATAGCCAGACCGGCACCGTTGACCATACAGCCAATATTACCGTCGAGAGCGATGTAAGAGAGGTCATATTGACCGGCCTCAATTTCCATCGGATCTTCTTCTTCGTAGTCACGCAGGTCGCGGATACGCAGATGACGGAACAGGGCGTTATCATCGAAGTTGAGCTTGGCATCGAGGCAGAGCAGATTGCCCTCTACGGTCTGAATCAGTGGATTGATTTCAAGCAATGAACAGTCAGATTCGACAAATGCGGTATAGAGATTCATCAGAATCGGCACCATCTGCTTGACCTGAGGCATGGCAAAGCCCATCTTGAAAGCAACTTTGCGGGCCTGAAAAGCGGTGAGACCAACACAGGGATCAACCGCTTCAAAGAAGAGTTTTTCCGGCGTTTTTTCGGCCACTTCCTCAATATTGACACCCCCTTCAGCCGAAGCCATCAGGGTCACTCTATCGGTCGCCCGGTCAACCAGGAAGGAGATGTAAAATTCGTCAGCAATATTACTTCCCTCTTCAACCAGAACCCGTTTGACAATTTTCCCTTCCGGGCCGGTCTGGTGGGTCACCAGAGTCATACCGAACATATCCCTGGCATACTGCCTGACTTCATCCGCTGTTTTGGCGATTTTGACACCGCCACCTTTACCGCGGCCGCCGGCATGAATCTGAGCCTTGACTGCCCAGGGACCATCACCCAGTCGTCTTGCCCAATCGCGGGCTGAGTTACCGTTGTAGACTACGTGACCATCCGGAACCGGAACTCCGAAATGGCGTAGAATCGCTTTAGCCTGATACTCGTGAATGTTCATCGTATCCTCATATAGGTTAGGAATAGAGAGGGGGTCCGCATTTTCACGAATCCCAGAAAGATGATAGCTAACTTTTAACCATATACCGAGTCTTTGGCAGATTGTCAAGTGGTCAGACCGATTATCTGTTGAGTGTTTTACATAACATTGTTGTAGAATTGTCGCTGCAAAAAAACGGTTTAATTTCGGGCAATAAAAAACCGGCTGGAACATTGAGTTCCAGCCGGTTGGACGACAACAATATTGAATCGTAGTTTTATTTTGTTGTTTCCCAGTCAGCCAGAAATTTTTCTATGCCGATGTCAGTCAGTGGATGTTTCGCCAGTTGAGTCATAACGCCGTAAGGGATGGTACAAATATCAGCACCAATCAAGCCGGCATTGAGAACATGCATTGGGGAACGGACTGAAGCGACAATGATTTCGGTGGTGTAGCCATAGTTATCAAAAATCGTCCGAATCTGCTCCACCCCTTCCATCCCTTCATGACTGATGTCATCGAGGCGGCCAACAAAAGGTGAAACATAGGTTGCCCCTGCTTTTGCCGCTAACAGTGCCTGGAGTGAAGAGAAAATCAAGGTGACATTGGTTTTGATCCCTTCGGCAGTGAATTGCTTGGTCGCTTTCAACCCTTCGGTGGTCATTGGGACCTTGATAACGATATTTTTGTGAATTTTGACCAGTTCACGCCCCTCTTTGAGCATCCCTTCGGCATCAAGAGCAATAACTTCTGCCGATATGGGACCATCAACAATAGCGGTAATCTCTTTGATCACTTCCTTGAAGTCGCGACCACTTTTAGCAATCAGTGACGGATTGGTGGTGACACCATCAACCAACCCAAGATCGTGAGCGGCGCGGATCTCAGCAACCTCTGCTGTATCAATAAAAAATTTCATCCAAAACTCCTTTATTTTGTGATTCGATTATTTTTCCTGCGATTTTTTATATTCTTTCAGACATTTTTTTGAGCAAAAATAGTGTTGGTGGCCATGAATGGTGGCTTTAATTGCATCACTGACCGGAAGATATGTCCCACACTGCGGATCTTCTACCATCGGTTCTCCCTCATTACTGCGATTTTTTGAGTGGCTAGAGTTTTTTGGTTTCAACAAGCCGGAAACCATCGAGTAAAGAACAAAGCCACAGAGAATGAGAAGGATCAGTTTAATCATAGTTTCACCATGTTTCGTTCAATCGAGTAATACCAACTGCAGGTGGCAGAGCCCTGAGCAACTGGTTAATGGTTGTATTAAGCAGTGGATGAAGCTGCCCTGGGGCAAGGTCATTCAGCGGCAGCAGCACAAAATGGCGTTGGTATAACCGTGGATGAGGGAGGGTTAAATGGGGGACATCCATGATCAGATCATCAACGAGGAGCAAATCAATATCAAGGGTTCGTGCCCCCCAATGAAGATTCCTAGATCGTCCAGCATCCGCTTCTATTTGCTGGCAGAGTTGTAGCAGGTCAAGCACTGATAAGCCAGTGAGAATTTCAACCACGCCATTGAGATAATCAGGCTGCCCCTCAGGACCACCAACCGGAGGTGTTTGATAGAGGGGCGAGGCAGCTATGACCTCGATCTCCGGCTGCTTCGCCAGTTGCTGTCTGGCGCGGCGGAAGTTATTCAGTGGCTTCCCCAAGTTACCACCAAAACCAAGAAAAGCTCGACACTTGCTCTGCTCTATCATAATCTTTCAAGATTAGAACACAACGGAGCAAAAAATCAATTTGACTTTTGGGAGGCTGTCAGACTATCCATGAACTGGCTGCAAATCTGTTTGTTTGGCTCATTTTTCAGCTCCTTTTTGCCCCATAGCTATGGCTATGAGCCTACAAACGAGCTAAAAACTGTTCTCAACCCTCCAGATTTTCGCTTCAGTCCTGTATAGTCCGATAGCCTCCTAGACAGGGAAAACAAATGTCATTAAACTTAACCCTGGCAGCTGCGGATTTAGAAAAAACAGCGATTTTTTATCGTAAAATTCTCCTCTTGTCACCGGAACAGGTGCCGAACTCCCGCACAGAGAACAACTCCCTGGTGCTGTTTTTTGGGGTGATGAGAGTTGTCTTCCAGAACCTTCAAGTTATGGAGGGGCGCCATCCAGCATTATTGCAAAACTTAACTCGCTCTCCTCTCGGCGTGGGGATGCAACTGGAACTAAGCTACAATAGCCTGGATGATGTTGACCGGATGATCAAATATTACCACTGGCCGATTGTCTACGAACTGGATGATCAGGAACACCGACGCCGGGAACTCTGGCTTCATGATCCAGATGGCTATTTGCTGGTATTGAATGAAGAGAAGATAACTCCGGGGCAATAAAACATGGTATATTTCATACTGTTTCCTCCGGTCACAATAAAATCAATCTGCCCGTTTATTTTTCATCTCAATTTGCACCAGCGGTACGAAAGTGACACTGATGAACCAAAATAATTTGAAGCGTTATGTGCAAAAGACCCTGCTCCTTAGATTCATCATTGCCGGGATAGTCATTGCGTTGCTTGTCGCCGCAATCAGTTACACCCTTGAACGTGATCGTTTTACCCGCTCCCTGGCCAAGAGAGTCGCTGATAATGCTGCTTTGATAACTGCTACCCGTAACCAGATAGGTTCACTCAGCAATGAACAACGGACGGCTCAACTCAATCAGACGATGAAACAAATTATCGATGGCCTCGGCGAGCAACGGTTACAAGGAGACCATTTTATTCTGCTACGCTTCTTTGATCAGGATAAGAAATTACAGGCGTCAAGTCAGGAACAGGGAGAGTCTCCATACCGGCAATTACTTGAAACTGTGGAACCGTTGCCCCCTTCTTTTCCGAAGCCTGATGAGGAGTGGTTTCAGATAATAAGATTCGATGGACAGCTGGTTGTCCATGTTGTGACTTATCTGATGAACTTTGAAGGGATGGAACACTCCTGGTTTGAAGGGTTCTATGTACTTTCGGATACAACGCGAGCGGCTCTTCGTGGTCGACTTTTAAGGGCAGTATTGATCGCGTTTTCTATTGTCCTGCTCACGATAGCGACTGTTTATCCACTGGTTATGTCGTTGGCCGATAAACTATCTCGCCTGTCACACAGCTTAATGCAGGCCAATATGGAAACCTTACAGGTTCTCGGCAGCGCTATTGCCAAGCGGGATAGTGATACCAATGCTCACAACTATCGGGTGACAATTATTGCGGTACGGCTAGCTGAAGTTGTTGGTTTGAGTCGTCGTGATATCCGCGGGCTGATTAAAGGGGCCTTCTTGCATGATGTTGGTAAAATCGGTATTCGTGATGATATTTTGCTTAAACCGGGAAAGCTTGATGAAGACGAATATCGGGTGATGAAAACCCATGTGGATCATGGTATTGAGATTGTTGCTCGCTCACGCTGGCTATCTGATGCTCTGGAGGTGGTTCATGGTCACCATGAACAGATCACCGGGAAAGGTTATCCGGACGCGCTGGCAGGGGATGATATCCCGATTGGGGCGCGAATTTTTGCCATTGTAGATGTTTTTGACGCACTCACTTCACGAAGACCCTACAAAGAACCCTTCAGCTTCGAAAAGACCATGATGATTCTTGAACAGGATAGTGGCACCCATTTTGATGCCACCCTTATCGAAGCGTTTAAGACTATCGCTGAAGATATCTACACACACATCGCCCCGATGGAGGAGGGATTGGAAGAGGAACTCGACAAAATCTTGAAAAAATATTTTGCCGGGGGTAAAGAGGATCTTGATGATTTACACCTGATATAGTTTTGACGGTAACCTTAAACAGAGAACAATGACCGGTGGATATTCTTGTTAGGAGCGCCACCATTGGAATCTGCACCGATCAGACGATTTTGTAGTCGTTTCTGGTAAAGTCCAACAATCTCCTAGTGCTCTGTATATCTTAAACTATCGCAATATTGCGCTGAAATTTTGTGGGTCAACAAGGCGTAATTTCAGAATCGGTCGGCTCTGAAAGGTGCCAAATCAATAGATGGCTGTTTGCCCGCAACAATTTGTGCGACCAACTTTCCGGTAATGAGTCCCTGCGTCATTCCCAGGGTTCCATGGCCGGTTGCCAGAATCAGATTTTTAAACTTCTTGTTTCGTTCGATGATCGGTAAATCATCCGGTGTTGCCGGTCGATAACCGGACCAAACGGTTTCTTGCTCCAGTTCCTCCATGCCAGGTAAATATTCCTTCACCGAACGACGTATCGTCTCCAACCGTTGCTGATTGATTGATGGATCAAAACCTGCTAATTCCAGGGTGCTGGTAAAACGCAGCATCTCTCCCATTGGGGTGACCGCAATTTTTCGTTCCGCTAGCGAAAGTGGTAACTGAGGACTGGTAGGCGGTCGTTTGTACGTCAGGCTATAACCTTTGGCGGGTTGGATGGGCAGTCGCAATTTCAGGCTGTTGGCAAGCACTGGCGACCAGGCACCGGCAGCCAACACCACCTGATCAGGGGTAAATATCCCTTCTGTGGTTCTGATCGCTGAAATTTGTTGCCCTGATGTCTCAAATCCAGTAACTGATATTCCTGTTTTTAGTTCGACTCCCTGACTCTTTGCCAGAGCTGCCATCTCATGTGTCAGCCGGTCAGGTGTTACGTGAGCATAATCGGCACAGTAGATTCCATGGGTAACCGCAGGGAGCACATTGGGTTCTATTTTGCGTATTCCCTCGGCGTCCAGTAATGAGGCCTCCACACCAAAATCACGCAATAATGCGGCATCAGCGACCCCACCCTGATAACTATCTTCACTGGTATAAAGAATCAACCGCCCTTTGTGTTCGTAGCTAAAATCGGTCCCTTCTTTAGCGAACAATTCATCAAACAGATCAAAGCTGCCCTGTCCCAATGATAATAAAATGGCAATAGATTGAAGCATTTGCTTTTCATTACAAGCCCGGTAAAATTTCCACAGCCAGCGGAGCAGGTCAAGGTTTGGCCGAGGTTTGATGTAAAAAGAGCTGGTTGAATCTAATAGTAATTTCAGTCCCTGACTGGGCATACCAGGCGCCGGTAGCGGGATGGCAAACCCATTGGCAATTAAACCGGCATTGCCAAAGGAACTTCCGGCACAAATCTCATCTTTCTCAATAAGTGTGACCGATCGCCCTTGCATTGCCAGGTAGTATGCTGCAGACACACCAATAATACCGCCGCCAATGACGATAATATCCTTTTGTTTATTCATGAATAAAATTCTCTATTTTTAAATGTGATGGACTCGCAAAAAAGAGTTTGATCAGGCGTAACCTCCCGGTTGCCCCAACATCCCGCGGGTGACCAGAACAACACCTTTTTCGGTTATTCTGAAACCGTTGGCCTTATCCTGTTCTGCATCGTAGCCGATGACAGTTCCTTCTGGAACTTCACAGCCCCGATCAATGATGGCTCGTCTGATTTTGCAGTGCCGATTGATAATCACCTCTGGCAAGATGACAGTTTCTTCAATTGTCGAGAAGGAATGGACCCTGACATTTGAAAACAAGAGTGTCTTTCTCAGGTATGATCCAGAGATAATACAACCACCTGAGACAGTTGAATCAACGGCCATCCCACGCCGGTTATCATCGTCAAAGACAAACTTGGCTGGAGGTAATTGTGCCTGATACGTCCACATTGGCCATTCAGGGTCGTACAGGTTCAGCTCCGGTTCGGGTGAGATCAGTTCCATATTTGCTTCCCAAAAAGCGTCCAGAGAACCAACATCCCGCCAGTAAGCCAGCTGGTTGGTCTCCGGATCACGGAATGGATAGGCATAGACTTTGTGACTATCAACGATCGAAGGGATGATGTTTTTTCCAAAATCATGCTCAGAATCAGGGTTTTGGCCATCCTCCTTCAGCAGTTCAAAGAGAAAATCGGTATTAAAAATATAGTTACCCATGGATGCCAGGGTTTTTCCGGGTTGACCGGGAATCGGAGCCGGATGCTCAGGCTTTTCGTCAAACCGCAAAATACGGCTTTCCTCATCAACCGTCATCACTCCAAATGTCCCGGCAGCTTCTTCAATGGGGACTTCCAGACAGGAAACGGTCATATCGGCACCGGTTGCGACATGCTCAAGCAACATGGGGCGGTAATCCATTTTATAAACATGGTCGCCGGAAAGAATCAGCACATATTTGGGTTTTTCTGCCCGGATAATATCCAGATTTTGATACACCGCATCAGCAGTCCCCTGATACCACTCTTCGGAGAAGCGTTGCGAGGCAGGGAGTATCTCAACAAACTCCCCCAATTCTTTTTTGAAATGGGACCAACCCCGAACCAGATGGCGAATCAGTGAGTGTGATTTATATTGAGTAAGAACCCCGACCCGGCGGATTCCTGAGTTGACACAGTTGGAGAGGGGAAAGTCGATAATCCGATATTTACCACCAAAGTAGACAGCGGGTTTGGCGCGCCATTCCGTGAGTTCATGGAGGCGGCTCCCTCGACCTCCAGCCAGAACCAGTGCAAAGGTATCTTTGACAAGATGACTTACATAACGATAGACGATATGGCGATCTGGATTGTCAGGCATGGATGCCTCCCTGAAGGATTAAAAACGGATTAGCTGCTGCGGTTGGTCATACTCTAACAGATTTTATCCAGATTTGTGCAGCATTGATCTGATTATTTTGCACGACGATTGGTCAGGTAGACACCGCTACTGACCAGAAAGACACCACTCAAAAGTGAAATAGTGAGAGGTTCGTCAAGTAGCCATGCTGAAAGGAGAATGGCGCTAATCGGGACAAAGTTGATAAATTGCCCGGCTCGGGTTGAGCCAATGCGCTGAATTCCCTGATAATACCAGACGAACCCGAGCACCGTTCCGCATAGACCCAGGTAGAATAAACTGAGCCAGGCAGTCAAAGAATAAGCTGTAATATGACTGAACATTCCTTCCAGACAGGCTGCCGGGAATAGAAGAAATGCTCCGATCAGAGCCGAATAGGTTACAGCACTCAGCGGTGATAAACTATGCATGGCGGCGCGCCCGACCAATGAGTAGGTAACCCAACAAATGACACAGCCAAAAATATAAAGATCACCTTCTCCGATCCCACTGGTTAATATTGTTGTCGGATGTCCTTGGGTGATGACCACAATTGCTCCACTCACGGACAGGACAATTCCCAGAACTTTCAACCGGTTCAGTTTCTCTCCAAAAAGGAGAGCGGCAAAGATAGCGATAACAATCGGATTGTTGGCAATGATAACCGCTGCCCGACCGGCCTCAATCAGTTGTAGACCACGGAAGAAAAGGACGTTATAGGCAAAGACACCACTTAATCCAAGTAACAGCAACGGCAGCCATTGTTCTCGTGGAACCGGTGGTAATTTTTTATGACTACGCAGGGTGATGATCAGCAGGACAGCTGAAGCGATAGCAAAGCGTAGAAATGCGGCCGCAAATGCTTGAACCTCCCCCACGAGCAACCTCCCCGCAATGAAGGTTCCACCCCAAAACAGGGCCATCAGCAGGAGTTTCAGATAGATGGTGAAAGTTGATTGGCTTGACATAGCCCGCCACTATACTCTGCTGGTGGAATTTTGGTGAAGATTTAATTCGTTTGTATTTTCAGGTTTTGCCGCTTGCCCCAATATTCATGTAATAACAGTGAAAATAACAGAATGGCACCGCCGATACAGAGTCGGGTCAGGTTGGCATCACGGTTCCAGATCAGCAGGTTGACAATCAATCCGGCAGGAACCAGGGCATTGTTCATGATCGCCAGAGTTCCAGCGTCAACTTTAGTCGCCCCTTTATTCCAGAAAAAATAGCCGAGACCGGAAGCGATCAAACCAAGGTAGAGGAGGATTTCCCACTGCAGTGAAGTGGTTGGTAGTTTGGCGGGGTTACCAAACAGCAGCCAGGTGATGATGGTGACCGTCAGGGCTCCCAAATAGAAATATCCAAAAATAGCCCGCTGTGGCAGTTTCAGATTTTCCCGTTGCAGGAGCACTTTATAACCCACCTGACCAAGCGCAAAACAGATATTCGCCCCCTGTACCACTAGAAACCCGGTAAAGATTTCGCTGCCGATGGAACTGTAACGGATAATTGCAGCCCCCAGAACCGCAACCAGCGCAGTGATTAAATACCTGTAGCTGAACCGTCCTTGCGACAGATCAAAAATCAGGGTGACGTAAACCGGGGTCAGAATTGTAAAGATTAAAACTTCCGGGACGCTGAGCAATAAAAATGATTGATAATAGAAAACATACATACAGCCCAGCTGAATCGCCCCCAGAACCATCAGTTTGACCGCAAAGGCTAGAGGAACCCGGCGAATAAAGGGGAGAAAAACCACCGTAGCCAGTGCCACCCGGGTGAGAACGGAGAAATAAGCATCCACTTGTCCGGCCAGATAGACTCCGATCAAGCTGAAAG
>JAOZQF010000081.1 GCA_029932345.1 Desulfuromusa sp.
ATCATCGTCGTCACCATACTGGTACCACCATACGAAAACAGCGGTAACGGCACACCAACAACCGGAAGCAACCCGATCACCATCCCCAGATTAACGACAATATGCCAGAAAAGCATTGCCGTCACCCCAAGCGCGAGGAATAAACCAAACTTATCGGCGGCACGATGAGCAACATATAAACCCCAGACAATCAAAAATAGATAGAGGAACAATAAAACAAAACTACCAGAGAATCCCCACTCTTCAGCAAATACCGAAAAAGCAAAATCGGTATGCCGTTCAGGCAAAAACGAAAGCTGCGACTGAGTCCCCTGAATAAATCCCTTGCCAAACAAACCACCGCTGCCAACGGCTATCTTGGATTGGATGATGTGGTAGCCGCTGCCGAGAGGATCGGCCTCAGGATTCAAAAAAGTCCGAATTCTGGCCCGCTGATAATCGTGAAGACCAAACCAGCCAGCGACAGATGCCAGGCTACCGAGAAGGGTCAATCCCATCAGAGTCCCGCGCTTAAGTCCGGCAAACAACAACATTGTCACGGCAATAAAAATAACCATCAAAGCCGTTCCCAAATCGGGCTCTTTAAGAATCAGAACCACCGGGAGCAATATCCAGAGTGCCGGTTTCCAAAGTTCAAACAAGCCATAACCAAATGGATTTGCAGTTTTTGCAAAAGTTCGTGCCAGGAGGAGAATAACTGCAATTTTTACAACTTCCCCAGGTTGTAGATTAAAAAACCCGAGATTAATCCAGCGATTCGCTCCCATAGTTGTTTTACCCACAACGAGTACATAAACCAGCAAAGCCAGACTTAAACAATAGATAGGTATGGAAAAATATTCTAAATGGCGATAATCAAACAGGCAAATCAGCTGGGCAATGAGAACTCCTCCGGCTAACCAGATAAGTTGCTTCAGATAAAATGGCGTTCCACCTGAATGCCAACTGGCCGTTGCGCTGTATAAATTGGCGATGCCAATCCCGGCGATAAGCAATACGGTGAGCAATAATACCCAATCAAAGTTAGACACCAGACGTCGATCAAACATCGATTACTCCTTCAGCTCCTGCTGTGTTTGCTCTTTCAACTCCATATAGCGCTGAATAATTCGCTTGGCAATCGGTCCCGCAGCCCGGCCACCCGACTGTCCATGTTCGACCACAACAACAACAGCAATCTCCGGCTGTGCAGCAGGAGCATAGGCGACAAAAAGGGCGTGGGGTCGGAACCGATAGGGGATATTACCATCCTTGTCAAGCTCCTCCTCTTCGTCTGATTTACGTCGAACAACCTGAGATGTCCCGGTCTTCCCTGCCACCAGAACATCATCAAGACGGCCAGCATGACCGGTTCCATGAGGTTCATTAACAACAGCGACCAAACCACCCTGAACTGCTTTCCAGGTTTCTGGTGAATAATTGATCTGACGCAGCACTTCAGGTTCTGGCTGTAACAACAGATGCCCCTCCCAATCCTCGATTTTTCTCACCACCTGAGGCTTGAGAACCTTTCCATCGTTAGCTATTGCAGCCATCATCACTGCTAACTGCATTGGAGTCGCAAGAACAAAACCCTGCCCGATTGAAGCAATAACGGTCTCTCCGGCATACCAGGGCTTATTATAACGTTGCCGTTTCCACTCTTGCGAGGGCATCAATCCCGAACGCTCTCCGGGTAAAGGGTAGCCGGTGGGAGATCCGAGACCAAACTCTTTAGCCGCCTTCGACAACTTATCAATCCCCAGTTTCAACCCCACATTATAGAACCAGACATCACAACTTTCCCGCAACGCTTTGTTTAAATTTGTCTCCCCATGCCCCCTTTTTTTCCAGCACCGGTAACGGGAACCACCGATCAGAAAATCCCCCTCACAATTGATGGTTTTTTTTGTCCCGATAACCCCGTCACGTAATGCTGCCAAGGCAACCACCATCTTGAATGTTGAACCCGGTGGGTATTGACCCGAAATCACCTTATTCTGTAAAGGGTGACGATTATCCAATGCCAGTACTCGCCATTCATCACCAGTAATCCCTTTGGCAAAAAGAGCCGGATTAAAGGTTGGGCGACTGGCCATTGCCAGAATTTCTCCGGTTTTAACATCGAGAGCCACAACAGCACCGGTTTTATCTCCAAAAGCTTCATCTGCCGCACGCTGCAGTTCACGATCAAGGGTCAGGTAGATCTTATTTCCTGGCTGAGAGGGCTCCACCTGTAGTTGACGCAACAGTTTCCCCCGGACATCAACCTCAATCAGCCGCTGCCCCTTTTCCCCACGTAGATAAGACTCATAGGTTCTTTCAAGGGCGGTTTTCCCGATAAAATCCCCGGCACGGTACTGGTCAAACGTCTCACTCTTCAATTCAGCTTCGGTAATTTCACCAAGATAGCCGATCAAGTGAGCTGCTGAGCCATGTTCGAGATAATCACGAACCGGGCGCACTTCTGTCAGCACTCCCGGCAAATCAACGCTGTGCTCCTGAACCCTCTCCATAATTTCCCGACGCACATCCCATGCCAGTGAAATTGGTCGGTAAGCTGGAAACCTTTTCCCCTCCTGCCAACGGAGTTCAAGTTCAGAAACTTCAATATCAAGTAGCGGGGCTAATCTTGCAAACAACAGTCCCCGGTTTTCAACATCCTGACGCATGACAGAAATTTGAAAAGAGGGGCGATTATCAACCAGCAAAACCCCATTACGATCAAATATGGGTCCACGTGGTGCAGCAAATGAAAGAATCCGGGTGCGGTTACGGACAGAGCGATCCTGAAGCTCCTCATAGTTAATAACCTGCAGATACCAGAGACGTAGGAGTAAAAGAAGAAACACGAGGGCGGCAACAACTGAATAAAAGAAAAATCGTTGCTGGACAGCAGGTAATTTTCTCCACCTCAGATCAAGCCCCATATTGTTTACTCTGATGAATCAAGCCAGCTAGCCCGGGACGATAGCCAAAAAAGCGTTGAATTCGGAGGAGCAGAAACAACAGGATAGCAGCAAAGCACAGATTCGTAAAAAGTTGCGCGGGGATAGCTGGCAACAGGATATGCAGTACGGAAGCAGACTCAGCAAAGAGAGTCAGATAAAAACCGATGAGTAGATTCAGCAGCAACGTTCCACCGGTAATCAATAATAACAACAGTGGGGGGCTCTCAATATTAAGCTGTTCGGTAAGCACTCTGGTTGCGAGAATAATGATCAAATAAACTGAGACATACAAACCGAGGCTGGGACCACAAAAACTATCCTGAATAGCCCCCAACAGCAACCCGGCAATCAGTGCCCGGGATAAATTCTCACTCAACCCCAAGTATAAAATCAGCAGTAAAATCAAGTTGGGTCGAAAATTTGGGGATAAAAACAACGGCAGCACACTGCTCTGTAGCAGAGCAAAAAACACCCCGGTAAAAAGAAATAAAAAAAAACCCCTCATCAATCACCCTCTCCAACAATCACCATGACCTCTTCCAGATGAGAAAAATCTACCGTGGGTATTGCCTTGATTTGCTGGAACAGGCCAAATTGATCTTTTTCAACAGTTTCAATCAAACCGAGAGCCAAGCCTTTGGGGAAGACTCCCCCCATCCCCGAAGTAACGAGCAAATCGCCAATCCGAATATCGGCATCACGTAAAGCATATTCGATAGATAGATCATCTCCCCGACCTCGAACAACGCCACGGGTCCGGGTTCGCTGAATCAAAGCGGCAATGGCAGAAGAGGCATCGGTTACCAATAAAACCCGGGCACTGTTCGGTGCAACTTTAATGATCCGCCCCACCACCCCCTGAGCAACAACCACCGGTGAGCCGTTAACTAACCCAGCTTGAGCACCTTTATCGATAAGAATTGTACGCGCCCAGTTACTGGCATCCTCACCGATAACTTGTGCTGGTAACGCAGGACGATCCAGTTCATCGACAAAAGCCAGAAGTTTCCGTAACCGCCCGTTTTGCAGTAAAACTTCCTGAGCTTGTTGCAACTCGAAGTGTAGCTCCAGATTTTCCTGTTTGAGGCTCTGATTCTGTTGCTGGGCATCAACCAACCAGAGATAGTTACCCCAGGCACCAGTGACTGAATTAACCCCATTATCGATATTTTTCAAAAAAGGAGAAGTAAAGGTGAGGACCGCCCGCTCAAAAAAGGTGGTGGTGGTTTTTTGACGAAGATTATAGGAATAGAGTATCATCGTTGCCAGCACCAGCACAATGACCAGCAACAAAAATTGATAGCGCCTTAACAGCTCACGCACTCAAACTGCTCCAAGCAGATTCGGATATAACATAAAAATCAACCCGGGCAAAACAACACTTGAAAAGGGAAAAGAACCGATCCTCACCGAAAAATTCACGGGACAACCCGAATCACACCCCGGTATCAAGAAGCAATAGAAACCTGCTTCAGTAGATCCAACTGATCCAGCACCTTCCCTGAACCCAGCACAACACAGGACAACGGATCTTCAGCGATAACCACAGGCAAGCCGGTCTCTTCATGCAATAGAGTATCTATATTTTTCAAATAGGCACCACCGCCGGCCAGGACAATCCCCCGGTCAACAATATCTGCAGCCAACTCTGGTGGGGTTCGTTCCAATGAAATTCTGACCGCTTCAACAATGGTTTTAACCGGTTCAGCCATCGCCTCCCGAATCTCATCGGAAGAGACCTCAAGAGTTTTAGGAATGCCGCTGACCAGATCACGCCCTTTGACATCCATCATCACCGGGTCATCGCCAACATCATAAACATTTCCAATGCCGATTTTAACCGACTCAGCAGTTCTCTCACCGATCAGCATATTATATTTTCGCTTCATATACTGGACGATTGCTTCGTCCATTTTGTCTCCGCCAACCCGTACACTCTGCGCATAGACAATCCCGGCCAGCGAAATAACTGCAACCTCAGTTGTCCCCCCACCAATATCAACAATCATGTTTCCGGACGCCTCGGTAATCGGCAAACCTGCACCGATAGCAGCAGCCATCGGTTCTTCAATGAGATAAACCTCTCTGGCTCCAGCTGATTCAGCCGACTCACGAACTGCCCGCTTCTCAACCTGAGTAATCCCCGAAGGGACACAGATGACGATCCGTGGTCGAATTAAGTTTTTACGATTATGTGCCTTACGGATAAAATAGCGGAGCATCTCTTCAGTATGATCAAAGTCGGCAATAACGCCATCTTTCATCGGTCGGATAGCGACGATACTCCCCGGGGTACGACCCAGCATCTCCTTGGCATCGGTGCCAACAGCCAACACCTTGCGCTGGCCGGCAATCCCGGTCTTAACCGCAACAACCGAAGGTTCACTGACAATAATCCCCTTCCCTTTCATAAAAACCAGAGTATTAGCTGTCCCCAGATCGATTGCCAGATCATTTGAGAATATGCCCCACAAAGCATTAAAAATATTAAACATTACCGTCCTGTCAACGCCGCAAGCGGCTTAAATAATTGGGTTGAAGATTAACTAAAAAGCTTGGTCACTCTAGCAAAGCAACCATTTTTGTGCAAGCGTTAAGCTGGTAAAAAATGATTGCTTTTCAGCAAATTGCTGGTCTAACATGCGAAGCTGTTTTTTGTCTCGAATCAACCAGAAAAATATTGAATGAGGAGTTTCACTGTAATGCTTCAATTTGTCAGATCAAAACAAAAGTCAGTCCTGATCAAAATCGCCTTCGGTGTGATCATTTTGAGTTTTGTCATCGGCTACACCATGCTCACATCACCAACGGATCAGCGGGCCGCGCAAGGAAGAGAAGTTGCTGCCAGGGTTAACGGTGATGAAATTTCCTACGATTCATTTCAGAGTGGTTACAGCAACCTCTACAACCTCTATCAGAATATTTACCAGGGGAAATTTGACGCCGCACTGGAAAAACAACTCAACCTCCCCAGACAGGCAATGCGCCAACTGATTGATGAAGCACTGCTGATTCAAGAGGCGCAGAAACTCAATCTGGAAGTCACCGAAGATGAACTGATCGACAGCATTGCACAGTATGATGCATTTCAAGTTGATGGTAAATTCAGCCGTGATCGATATCTTGAGGTTTTAAACTATCAACGGATGGATCCGGAACAGTTTGAAGTAACCCAGCGGAGAAAACTTCTGACTCAGAAGGTGCGCAGCAGCTTACAACAGGGTGTCAATATCAACGACACTGAGCTTGCAGATGCATTTCATATGGAAAATGATAAAATCAACCTCAGTTATGTCTGGCTGACCCCGGCGCTGGTTGAATCCAAGGTGAAGGTGACTGACGAAGGATTAAAGCAATTTTTTGACCAGAACATAGAAAATTTCAGGATTGCAGAAAAAGTATCGCTCCGTTACCTGCAATTTGATCCCGCCCGTTACGAAAATGAGGTCGGCACCGCGACAGATGAAGAGCTACAGCGCTACTATCGCCGCAACCTTGATCAGTTTGACATCAAGGAACAGGTGAGAGCAGCACACATTTTACTCCGCATTGAAAAAGATGCTGATGCCGTAACCATTCAAAAAAGGGCCGATCTTGCTGACAAGCTCCTCAAACAACTTCAGGACGGAGCTGATTTTACTCAACTGGCCAAAACCTATTCTGATGATAAAAGTAACGCCAATAATGGTGGTGATCTCGGTACTTTTGGCCGCGGGACAATGGTCAATGAGTTTGAGGAGGCCGCCTTTGCCTTGCGCCCCGGGCAATTGAGTCCAGTGGTTCAGACCTCTTTCGGCTTCCATATTATCAAGGTGACGGAATATATAGAACCCGGGGTGAAGCCTCTGGTCGATGTCATGGATGAGGTTAAAGCGGGTCTGATATTGGAGAAATCACGCCAACTCGCCTACGAAAAAGCGATGGATGCCTACAATATCAATCGAAAAACCGGAGATCTTGAAACAGCAGCAACAGCCAACGACCTGGGAATCAAAGAGAGCGGATTTTTCTCGGCAAATGATGCCATTGACGGCATCGGCAGAGTTCCGGAAATCAGTCAAGCCGCCTTTACTTTAAAAAAGAACCAACTGGCTCGACCGATCCAGACAACCCAGGGAGTTTTCCTCTTTACCCTGAAAGAACGGCAACCAAGCCACCTGCCAGAACTGAGCAAAGTTAAACCCATGGTCGAACAAGCGTATCGATCAGAACAAGCCCAAACTCTCGCTAAGGAATTAGCGGATAAGTTATTAAAGCAGGCGACCGAGCAGAAAAACCTGGTGACTGCGGCGCAGAAGTTGAAACTAACGGTTGAAGAATCGGGAGATTTCAGTCGCAGTTTTGGCTATTTTATCCCCCGGATTGGCTCCTCAGAAGAACTTTCTAAAGAGGCTTTCAGCCTGACCGAAGAGGCACCTGTTACTAAAGATGTCTACACAATCAACGGTAAATTTCTTGTTGCCAGCTTAAAAAGTGCTCAAACTGCAGATTTTGATGCGCAGGAAGAAACCGATCGGGAACAATTAAAAAATCGGTTACTCACAGAGAAAAAAGAGCAGGCGGTTGCGGATAAGTTAAAACAACTGGTACAGCAGGCAGAAATAGAGGTCATGATTCCAGAATTAAGTGATGACCTTGCCAATGGAGACAACAAATCATGATACCAATTATAACTCAAACCAACTGTCCCGAACTCAACCTGATTAACCGTGGCAAAGTCAGAGATATCTATGACCTGGGTGAGCATCTGCTGATTGTCACCAGTGATCGAATCTCCGCCTTTGACGTGATTATGGATGAAGGTATTCCACAAAAAGGTTATGTTCTGACCCAGATTTCCAAGTTCTGGTTTGAGCAGATGACCGACATCATCCCCCACCATCTGGTTGCAACCGAGGTCGATGATTTTCCAGCAATTACCCACCAATATCGGGATCAATTGGAGGGGCGCAGTATGTTGGCAAAAAAAGCCCAACCACTTCCGGTCGAATGTATTGTGCGCGGTTATCTCTCCGGCAGTGGCTGGAAAGAGTATCAACAGCGTGGCTCTCTCTGCTCCATTCCGCTACCAAGTGGTCTGGTACAAAGCGACAAACTACCGGAAACCCTGTTCACCCCATCAACCAAAGCCGAGCTTGGGGAACATGACGAAAATATCTCTTTTGCACAAAC
>JAOZQF010000082.1:0-5830 GCA_029932345.1 Desulfuromusa sp.
CTCCTCTTCAATCACATCAAGAACAGCATGAGCTGCAGCGCAGCCGATCGGGCTGCCACCATAGGTGCCACCCAGTCCGCCAGGTTCTGGAGAATCCATAATTTCTGCTTTGCCGATGACGCCAGAAAGAGGGAACCCGCCCGCCAGAGATTTGGCAATCGTCATCATGTCCGGTTCGATCCCTGCATACTCGCAGGCAAACAATTTACCAGTGCGGGCGAAACCAGACTGGACTTCGTCACAGATCAGCAGGATGCCATGTTTGTCGCACAGCGCACGCAACGCCTGCAGGAATTCTGGCGAGGCGATATAAAAACCTCCTTCACCTTGGACCGGTTCAATAATGATGGCTGCAACCTGCTCAGGTTCGACATCAGCTTTAAAAAGTTTCTCCAATGCAGCAAGACTGTCCGCATCACTCACGCCATGATGTTCGATTGGGAACGGGACATGGTAGATCTCAGCCGGAAATGGCCCGAAGCCTGCTTTATAGGGGACCACCTTGCCGGTCAAACCCATCGTCAGCAGGGAACGGCCATGAAATGCCCCGACAAATGAAACAATAGCCGTGCGCTTGGTATGATAACGGGCAATCTTGACGGCATTCTCTACCGCTTCAGCTCCGGTGGTCATAAAAATGGTTTTGGCGTTGTTGATCGGAGCTAGCTGGTTGAGTCGTTCAGCCAGGGAGATATAGCGTTCATAAGGGACAACCTGAAATGCGGTGTGGACAAAGGCTTCATTCTGCTTTGCTGCGGCAGCCATAATCTTCGGATGTCGGTGACCGGTATTACAGACGGCAATACCAGCAGCAAAGTCAAGGTAGCGCTTCCCTTCGACATCCCAGACTTCGGAGTTTTCAGCTTTTTCAACAAATATCGGTGTTGCCGAGGCGACTCCGCGTGGTACTGCAGCGTTGCGACGGTTGACGAGTTCTGTATTCTTCATAAATATTTACCTCCCCTTCGGTTAAAGTTTAAGCTGGCAATACTATGATTAAATCCCCAAGTAGGCTTTTCTGATATGGGGGTTCACCAGCAATTCAGCACCAGTCCCTTCCATAACCACCTCTCCACGTTCCATAACATAAGCACGATCACTGATACTGAGACTATGTTTGACATCTTGTTCAATCAGCATAATTGTGACACCAGTTTCAGCAATTTTTTTCACTACACGAAAAGTCTCTTCCCGTAGAACCGGTGATAACCCCATTGATGGTTCATCCAGCATCAGCATTTCTGGCCCAGCCATAAGACCTCTTCCGATGGCAACCATCTGCTGCTCTCCTCCGGAAAGGGTTCCAGCAAGTTGGTTCTTACGTTCTTCGAGGCGAGGAAAAATCTGATAGACCTCTTTTAACCTTTCATCTTTTCTGGCTCTGGCTTTAGGCGTATAGGCTCCCATCTCAAGGTTCTCCAGTACCGACATGAGTGAGAATAGCCGACGCCCTTCTGGAATTTGAATGATGCCCAGGCCAACAATCTTTTCAGGAGGGAGCCCCTGGATTTCCTGATCCTTAAAATAAACAGTACCGGAACTCGCTGGCATCAACCCCGAGAGAGTTTTCAGAAGGGTGGTTTTCCCTACCCCATTTGCACCGATGATGCTCAATACCTCCCCTTGGTGAACCTCAATCGACAGGTCAAAGAGAACCTGGATATCCCCATAGCCAGTATTCAAACGGTCAATCTTCAACAGTGACATAATCATCTCCCAAATAAGCTTTTATCACCTCTTGATTTTGCGCGATCTCGGCAGGGGAACCCTGGGCGATCAACCCACCAAAGTTCAGTACATAAATATGATCAGAGAGAGCCATAATCGCCTGCATAATATGCTCGACGATGACCAATGTAACTCCAGCAGCGCGGATTTTTTTCAGTAATTCAATCATCACTTCAATTTCCGAAAAGCGCAGACCCGCCATTACTTCATCCAGTAGTAACATGGTTGGTTCCGTCGCTAATGCCCGGGCTAGCTCTAACCGTTTACGTTCCGGCAAAGTCAGATTCTTGGCAAAAACATCTCTTTTGTCGTCCATCTGCAGAAATTCCAGAACCTTAATAGCTTTGGCTTCGGCCTCAACGCGACGGTTTGTTTTTGCAAAAGCCCCGACAGTTACATTGTAAAGGACTGTTTTACTGGCAAAAGGTTTAACCACTTGAAAGGTTCGAGACAACCCGAGGGTACAGATCTGGTGCGGTTTTTTGCCGCCGATCTCACTTCCTTCAAATACTATTTTCCCTTCACTCGGGGGGAAAGCCCCAGCAATGCAGTTAAACAGCGTTGTTTTGCCAGCTCCATTGGGGCCGATAATACCGATGATCTGGTTTTCCTCAACAGTCAGGCTGACATCATTAACCGCCACCAGCCCGCCGAAACGTTTGAAAACATTTTCAACTTTCAGTAATGCCATAACAGCCTTCTCTCCTCTGGCGATAGCTTTAACTACCCTTGATTCGGTACAAAATCCGGCGATACAGGCGTGTCAGTGGTTCTTGAATACCTCGTGGCTGGAAGATCATCACCAGAATCAGGATTAAACCGAAGATTACTAAGTGCATGCCGGGGAGAATACCTCCCAGGTAGATGCGAGTGAATTCATTTAACGGCCTCAATAGCAAGGCCCCGAGAACCGGGCCAAGAATTGTGCCACGCCCACCGATCAGGGCAATGAAAGCGATCTCAAAGGACATGTCCAAGCCGAGAATCGACTTGGGATAGAAATAGAGAAACATCTGTGCGTAAAAAGTTCCCGCCAATGCAGTAAAGAAACAGCTGATGGCCATCGCCATTACTTTGTAGCGGGGGACGTTAATTCCAAGAGCAGCTGCCGCTTCCGGGTCTTCACCACCAGCACTCAGATAGTAGCCAATTTTGGAACGCATCAGTAGCCAGGTTATTAACAGAATTATCAAGAGTAGAGCCAGGATAATGTAGTAATAACTTGCTTTACTGGTGAATTGGTAATCTATGAAAGAATTGCCGGTCAAGTTGATCAGCAACCCGCGGGGCCCATTGACTTTGAGAGGGCCAATGGTATCGACATTCTCAACCAACACACGGAGCCCTTCACCAAAAGCCATCGTAGCCAGCGCAAAATAAGCGCCTCGCAGCTTGAGGGTCGGTATGCCAATAATGACGCCAATGACTGCCGCCAAAACCCCACCTGCCAGCATTCCAAACCAGGGAGATAAACCATAATGGAGATAAAGGATCGTCGAGGTATAAGCCCCGATACCAATAAAGGCAGAATGACCCAAGGGTAATACCCCCGCAAACCCACCGACCAAGTTCCACGAAGATGTCAGATAGGCATAGAACAAGGTCAGTATCAAAATCTGCATAATTGACGGGCTGGTGATTACCTGTGGGATAAGAACAGCAATCAACAGAACCGCTGCAAGAAAATATTTATTTGCTTTGCTATCAGCGAGTGCTTTCACAAAAGTTTCTCCTCAGAAGCAGGAAACGGGTGCCTTCTGCCGCTCAATAATGAGTTTCTGTCAGAAGCAGTTAACAGACAAAAAATTCCGGGACTAGAAGTCATGTTTACTACCGAACAGTCCTGTCGGCTTAATAAATAGCAGCAACAGGAAAAGGCCATAAATGACTAGCTCTGTCCAGGTAGAGGGCATGTACATCGCACCGACTGATTCAATAATACCGACGATAATGCCGCCAAGGATTGCACCCGGGATACTTCCCAGTCCGCCAAGGACAACTATGATAAATGCGCGGATATCAAAAATGATCCCAACACTAGGGTAAACAGAATAAAATGGAACCAGAACACACCCGGCTAAGCCGGTAACTGCAGTCCCAATTCCGAAAGCCGTACGGTAAATTTTATATTGATTAACACCCATTAGACTGGCAGCGTCACGATCGAGGCTGGTTGCCCGAATTGCTTTGCCCATGAGGGTCGTTTTTAGAAACCAGAATAGTAACAGGCCACTGATGAAGGTGAGAATGAAACCGTAGACCTTGGGTTGCAGCAAGTAGATATCTCCGGGGAGTTCAAATAGTTTTCCAGTGACACTCGTGTGGACTACTCGATATTTAGCACCAAAAATCATCAGTGCAAGGTTATCGAGGATATACCAAACACCAGTAGTCACGATAATGACGGTAATTGGTTCACGAACATCTTTTTCCACCTTGAACACGGGTTCGATAACAAACTGCTGCATAAAGTAGCCAAAGTAAAACATTAACGGAACAACGATTGGAATCGCCAGGTAGGGGTTCATCCCGGTCAAAGTGATACACCAGTAGGCAGCATACATCCCAACCATCAAAATTGAGCCATGGGCAAAATTGATAACTTTCAAAACACCGAAAATCAAAGTTAACCCAACTGCAGTCAAGCCATAGATTGAGCCCATCAAAAGGCCATTCAGCAATGATTCGAAAATGATTTCCATTTCGTCTAGCCAGTCTGTGTAAAGGAGAGCCGTCCCGCTCATCAGAACGATCAATTATTAGCGGATAAATCGGGGGATGAGCTTTAGACCCATCCCCCCACCAACAATACTTATCTATTTATTTGCCATCGGAAAAGTCGGTGTATAGCCCGCATGTCGAGCGGCTTTTGGCCAGACCGAAAAACGTTTCATAGTGCCATTATCATTGTGAATCTGAACAACCACCAAGGCGGCATTTTTATTCTGTCCATCCTTATCAAAATCGATACACTCGTAGGAGAATATTGCGCCAGGTCCACTACATAGTTTGATGTTTGCCAGAGCCTGCCGAATTTTCTGTGGATCGGTGGACGCAGCTTTTTCCAGTGCCTCCTTGATCAGGTAGGTTGAGGCATATGCATCGACAGCCTCTCCAGCCAGATTGTAGCCATAGAGCTTATTAAACTTGGCGTTAGCTTCTTTTACCCCAGGCTTGTTCAGGTCGGTTTCCCATTCGACAATATCAAAAATACCATCAGCATTTTTGCCGACTGCTTTGAGGAAGGTTGGATCAGCATGACCGCCACCACTACCAATGATCGCCTTCAAGTGTACCTTCATATTGGCAAGAGTGTTGGTCAAGAGAATTGCATCGGAGGCATTTGAGGTCAGAAACAGGACATCGGGCTTGGCACGCTTAATCTTCAGGACTACCGGGGTCAAATCACTGGCGGTGCTTGGATAGGGCTCATCAAGAACAACCTTGTAGCCAGCAGCCTTCGCCAGTTTTTTCCACCCAGCAGCAAAGCCGGTTCCCCAGTCGCCGTTCTCATAGACAAAGGCAACGGTTTTTATTTTGGTCCCAAATTCTTTTTCCATATCTTTGAGAAAAGCGAACTGATCACGGGTCCACCACGAATCTTTGGCAGCAATCCGGAAAACATTTTTGAAGCCACGTTCGGTAATGGTGTCGCGAACCGAAACAGGAACCACGAATGGAATTCCGTAGCGCTCAGCAACCTGGGTCGTTGGGTAGGTAACTGCCGAGTTCCAGCAACCGGTCAATAGGGCAACCTTATCAGAATTGATCATTTGCTCAGCAGCCGAAACACCGGCGGTGGGATCACTTTTACTATCGGCATAAAGCATTTCCAGCTTTGCACCACCAAGGGCCTTGATACCACCAGCATCATTAATTTCCTGAACGGCCATCTCTCGGGCATTTTTACCTTGAATACCGACCGAAGCCGAGGGCCCAGAGAGTGGTATAATATTGCCTATTTTGACTGTTTTTGAAGCTGCCTGGGCGACTCCAAGTGTTCCAAGAGCCATCGTCAGAGCGATGACGGGGACAAGCATTGGCCTTAAAATTTTCATTCTCTACTCCTTTTGGATTGCAACTTCCGCAATTGCGGAATTCA
>JAOZQF010000082.1:5930-8070 GCA_029932345.1 Desulfuromusa sp.
GCGTTTATTGAGAGCCTGTTTTGAAAGGCCAAGGAGTCTGGCGGCTTGACTCTGGTTGTTTCCAGTCTGCTTCAATGCCTGATCAATGGCAAATTCAACTAATTCATCAAGGGTCGGAATCTTACCGAAAATATGCTCCAAAGGCTTTGATTCAATCTTGTCCAGTGGAGAGGCCGTGGCAGAAATATTTAACCTTTCTTCGATAATCCAATCAGCAATAATATCTGTGCTGGTGCGAGCAACGGCATCGTAAAGATAGGTTTTAAGTTCACGTATGTTTCCTGGGAAATTGTAGTTTTCAAGTAATTGCAATGCGCTTCTGGAAATTTGGGGGGGGTGTCTTTTCATGCTGGCTGCAGCTTCACTGATCAGTTGCTCTACCAAAAGAGAGATGTCATCCTTCCTCTCTTTTAGAGGTGGTACTTTGATCAAGTGGGTGCTGAGACGATAGTATAGATCCTTGCGAAAAGTTTTATTTTCTCCGGGGGTATTGGTCAATATTTTATTGGTTGCGGTAATAATACGAGCACGACATTGTTTGGGTTTGTCGGATCCAAGGGGATAATAAACCCCCTCTTGCAGCAGGCGAAGGAGCTTCATCTGCGACACTTCAGGTAAATCACCGATCTCGTCCAGGAATATTGTTCCCTCCTTGGCTTGTTCAATCAAGCCAGGCCGGACTCTATTTGCTCCAGTATAGGCCCCTTTTCCATGTCCAAAAAGTGTATCTGAAAAGAGTGCATCATCAAGTCCTGAAACATCGACAGCAACAAACTCTCCAGACAAGGGGCTGATTTGATGTATCGCTCGAGCTAAAAGTTCTTTTCCCGTCCCGGTTTCCCCAAGAATCAGTATTGGCTGTCCACTTGGGGCGATAGCTTCTATATAATTGAATATTTCCGTCATTAAACAATTTTGAGTAATAATATCATCAAAAGCCGCATGCTTGGGAACCGGGTCACGAAATGATATTCCTTTGAGAGAGAGGACTTCATTACGCAATGACACAATTTCTACTGCTGTCCGTAGTGCAGACCCAAAAGTGTTTAAATTGATCGGCTTAACCAAATAATCGTGAGCCCCCAGCTTCAGGCATTTGACCGCTGTTTCTATTTCAGAGCTGGCCGTACAGATAATCACCGGAATCTGTGGTTGTTTTGCTTTTATTTCTTGTAAAACCTCCAATCCTGAAACCTTTGGCATATTAAGATCTAAAAAAACAATGGGAGAAGGGATATTTTTCAAACTCTCCATAACTTTTCGACTGTCATCAATCGTGGTGATATTCTGTACCCCCATTGACTCCAGAAGAAAAGAATAGGCCTCGAGTTCTGACAATTCATCATCAACAAGAACGACATGGGGCTTATAAGCTTCGATGTTAATCATGTGATTCCTTTACTGAACCTAAAGGCAGCTGAATTGTAAACCTGCTGCCGGACTTGACATTTTCGACCGATAAAATGCCATCCATCTCTTTTTCAACGATCATCTTGGCCATATAGAGCCCTATTCCGGTTCCTGCTGCTGAGCCCTTGGTAGTAAAGTAGGGGGTAAATATCTTTGGTAGCAATTGTTCGGAAATGCCACAACCATTATCTGTAATTGAGATTGATGCCCGATGTGAATCGATAGCTACATCTATTTTTATGATTCCGGCATCAGTCGCCAGCGTTATCAACCGCTTCTCCTTGATGGAATCCATCGCATTACCCAGAATGTTAACGATGACGTGAATAAACTCACTCTGGTAACCGGACACAATCAGGGGTGATTCTTCTTTGGGTTTGTTCACAATCAAATCAATTTCATTTTGTTTTAATTGTGGTTCCAACAGCTTTGCCGCACTGTCTACCGCTATATTGAGGTTAAAAGGTTCTTTCTGTTTGGATGGCTTAAAAAAATGTCGAAAATCATCGATGGTTTTTGACATAAACTGAATTTGAGAATCTGCTCCGTTCACCAATTTATCTACAAACTGCTTGGATATTTTTTTGTTGTAATAAGCGGATTGAATGCTGGCAACGTAGGTGGACAGGGCATTGAGGGGTTGTCGCCATTGGTGCGCAATTGCACCCAGCATTTCACCCATGGCGGCCATTTTTTGTGCTTGTCTGAGCTGACCTTCAGCATCAACCCG
>JAOZQF010000083.1:0-1933 GCA_029932345.1 Desulfuromusa sp.
GCCCACCTCAAAGCCCGGGCTGCCGTTGAGGAGCTGGCGCGGCAACTCCTGGAACTTTATGCCAAACGAGAATTGCGACAGGGATTTGCCTACTCACCCCCGGATCAGCTCTTCCGTGAATTTGAGGCAACCTTCCCTTACGAGGAGACGGCGGATCAACAGCAGGCGATTGACGATATTCTCGATGATATGCAATCGACCAAGCCAATGGATCGCCTGATCTGCGGTGATGTCGGCTATGGAAAAACCGAGGTGGCTCTTCGGGCTGCGGTCAAAGCCGTTTTGGACAGTAAGCAGGTGGCGGTGCTGGTACCGACGACAGTTCTGGCGAGCCAGCACTGGGAAAGTTTCAAACAGCGGCTGCAAGATTTTCCAATCCGGGTTGATATGGTCTCCCGGTTCCGCTCAACGGCAGAAAACCGAAAAACTCTGGAAGCGGCGGCGGCTGGAAAAATCGACATTTTGATCGGGACTCACCGCCTGCTGCAACGTGATGTCCGGTTTAAAGATCTGGGTCTGTTGGTGGTTGATGAGGAACAACGCTTCGGGGTCAGCCATAAGGAGAAACTGAAACAGTTACGCGCCGAAGTTGATATCCTCACTCTGACCGCCACCCCAATCCCTCGCACCCTGCATATGAGTATGACCGGGATGCGTGACTTGTCGGTAATTGAAACAGCGCCAGTTGACCGGTTGGCCATCCGTACCTATGTCAGTCGCTTTGATGATGAACTGATCCGTCAGGCGATCCTGCGGGAACTGCGCCGTGGCGGACAGGTTTATTTTGTCCACAACCGGGTACAGACGATTGAGGCGATGGCGGAACAGCTGCGTCAACTGGTTCCTGAAGCCACCATTGCCATCGGTCATGGACAGATGGCTGAGAAGGAACTGGAACAGGTGATGCTCGATTTTATTGCCGGCAAGAGCAACCTGCTGGTCGCATCAACGATCATCGAAAACGGTCTGGATATCCCCCGTGCCAATACAATTATTATCAACCGTGCCGACCGTTTTGGCCTGTCTCAACTCTATCAGTTGCGTGGCCGGGTCGGGCGTAGCGACCGGCGCGCCTACGCCTATTTGTTGATCCCCGGAGAAGCTGCCCTCACCCGGGAGGCCCGGGAACGGTTGCGGGTTCTCCAGGAGCTGACCGAATTAGGGGCGGGCTTTCGGATTGCCAGTCATGATCTGGAACTTCGCGGGGCGGGAGATCTGTTGGGGGGAAAACAATCGGGACCGATTGCAGCTATTGGCTTTGAACTCTATACCGAACTGCTGGAAGAGACCATCGACCGCCTCCGTGGTAAAGAACGGGAAGAGCGGATTGATCCGGAAATTCGCCTGGGACTGTCGGCTTTCTTCCCCGAAAAATATTTACCCGACCCCAATCAGCGGCTGCAATTCTACCAACGGATGGCCGGAGCCGAGAGTGATGAAGAACTGTTTGATCTAGTTGAGGAGCTTCGTGATCGTTATGGTGAACCACCCCTTGCGGGAGAGGTTCTGATTGCCACCATGCGACTGCGGATTCTGCTGAAGAAACTCTGTGTGGAGCTGCTTGAATATGACGGCAAACGACTCAGTTTATTGTTTCACTCATCAACCAAGGTCTCTCCCAACTTGATTCGACAACTGGTCACTGAACAACCGGACAGATATCGTCTTGGTGCCGACTTTAAACTCAATATTGAACTTGGTCGCATCCCATCTGGCGAGCTACTGGTCAGAGTGAGAAAAGAATTGCAACTCTTTTTCTGACCATGTTATTTTTGTCGATGTTGTAAAAATATCTGCTATTTAAATATTGGACAAACAGACAGGATATGTGAGGATTCTGGTATTTTTTCCGTTATATTGAAAAGGGCACTTTCGCTGTTATTTCTGTTAGGGCTGTTATCCTGTCAACAACAGGAGCAGGGTCCGGGGCAGG
>JAOZQF010000083.1:2033-7914 GCA_029932345.1 Desulfuromusa sp.
GGGGCAGGAGCAGGACCCGGGGCAGGAGCAACAACAACCACAACCGCCGTTACTCGAAGTTGGGCAGCGGCAACTGACTCTACAACAGTTCAACCGTGAGTTGCAGGAAGCTTATCCCGATATCTCCGGCCTGACCGATCAGGAACAGCTACAACTGAAAGAGCAGCTGCTTAAGCAACTACTCGACCGTGAATTAATTCTCGGGGAAGCCAACCGGTTGGATGTTCAGCTCACCCCGGATGAGCTTGATGCAGCCATGGAAAAAGTCCGCGGCAGCTATAGCAAAGAAGAATTTACTAAAGTTCTGGAGCAGACCGGAAAGACAAAAGAGCACTGGATTGCGGCATTAAAGCTCCACTTATTAACGGCAAAAGTGAGTACCGCCGCCCTGGCTTCACAGCTGCAGATCAGTGATAAAGAAACTGAGGAATACTATAAAAGCCACCGGGAAGAGTTTCGACGCCCCGTTGAAATAAGGGCGAGGCAGATGCTTTTCAGCTCCCGTGATGAGGCAAACAGGGTGCTCGAATTGCTCAAAGAGGGGGGCGATTTTGCCACTCTGGCAGGTCAATATTCACAGTCTCCTGATCGGGAAAATGGTGGTGCTCTAGGCTATTTTTCTGCCGGCCAACTCCCCGCAGAATTTGATGCTGTATTGTTTTCACTCCCGGTTCGTCAGGTCAGCACTCCGATTGAAAGCCCTTATGGGTTTCATCTTTTTCTGGTTGAACGGAAGCGCAAAGCGGGTCTTCGGCCCTATGCCGCGGTTAAAGATGAAATTACGGCAAAACTTTACCAGCAAAAAGAAGAGGCCGCATTTCATCTGTGGTTGGAAAATTTACAAAAAAAGACCATAACCAAGATCAATTGGGATCTCTTGCAACCAAAGAGCAAACAATGATCAGAGGGTAAAATCTTTCACCCTTTTAAAAATAAATCTCTTTAACCATAAGGATTCATATTTATGCAACGGCTCCTGTTTCTCCTTTTTTTCTCATTATTGTTTACGGTCACTCCAGCCTCAGCAAAAGTTCTCAGCAAAATTGCCGCTATCGTTAATGACGACATAATTACCACCTATCAGCTTGATCAGGCGGTGATTGAGGATCTGACTCAAAATTCAAATAAAAACCAACTTGACATCACTCAGTTTGAACAGATGAAGGTTCAGACCCTTAACAGATTAATCGATGAGATGCTCATGAAACAGCAGATCAAAAAATTAAATCTGCATGTTTCTGAAGAAGATGTAAGTAGTGCTATCGCAGATGTCGAACGCAAAAACGGGCTGACTCATGAGCAACTTGAGCAAGCACTGAGCTCTCAGGGGGTAACGATGCCCCAATATCGAGAAAAAGTTAAAGGTGAGATTCTCCACTATAAATTGTTAAGCCGCGAAGTGAATTATAAGGTGCTGGTCACCAGTAAAGAGGTTCGTGACTACTTTGACGAACATATTGCCGAGTATACGGGTGAGAAAAAACTCAGTTTCAAAGAAATCAGCTTTGAACTCCAAACAGGGATTGACGAGGATAAAGTACAAATAGCTCAACGTTACAAGCAGGCTATAGCTTGCCGGGAACAACTCCTCAATGGTGAAGACTTCGATAAAGTTCTTGCAGCTCAGGGAGATGCGGCCACCGGTAGCGACATGGGACTGTTGCTAGAATCAGATCTGTCGCAACCATTACAGGTTGCCATTGCCGGGTTAAAACCGGGAGACGTCAGTGAACCTATTGAGATTAAGGGGATGCTCTATCTGTTTCAAGTAACCAGCAGAGATTCCGACAATGAGGCGGCATTTGCACAAGTGAAAGATGAAATAAGAAGAAAATTAAAGCAGCAAAAAACCGAAATACGCTCTAAAGAGTGGAAGAGAGAGCTACATGAAGGGGCTCGTATCGAAATACGCATTTAACCCCAATTTTTGCGAGGCAACCACAAATGCAACCACTCCTTCTAACTATGGGGGATCCGACCGGGATCGGTCCCGAGTTGATCGTCAAAGCTCTGCTGGATCAATCTTTTAAGCAGATCCCCTGCCCCGTTGAAATCGTCGGGGATATCGGTGTCCTCTGCCATGCCGGAAAAATATTTGGCATTGAAGGAAAATCGGAGCAGCTGGAGAATGGACTTTTTTCTCTTGCCTTTGGCGATAAAAAACTTACCGTTCACCCCTGTTCAGAGTTAGAGATAGCCTCAGTTCACTACGGACAGCCAAACACTAACTGCGGCAAGGCGATGGTAGATTTTATTGAGTACGCCATCTCACGCTGCCTGAATAAAACAGCGGCCGGAATCGTAACCTGCCCGATTAACAAAGCAGCAATCAACGCTGCTGGATATCACTTCCCCGGCCATACGGAACTGCTGGCTGAACGGTGTGGCACTGAGAAGGTGGTCATGATGCTGGCTGGTGAGCGGCTGAAAGTTTGTCTGGTAACCACCCATATGGCTTACCGGGATGTTCCCGACCAATTAAGTCGTGAGGAGATCCTGCAGACGATTCGGATCACGGCAAAAGCATTTCGGCAACAGTTTGGAATTCAGCAGCCACGCCTGGCAGTTCTGGCACTCAATCCTCATGCCAGTGAAAATGGGCTATTTGGTGATGAAGAGCAGCGTGTTATCACCCCGGCTATCGAAGCGGCCCGGGCAGAAGGGATTTCCGCTGATGGTCCCCATAGTGCCGACACCCTCTTCCACTTTGCCGCAAAAGGGGCTTATGATGCGGTCATCTGTATGTATCATGACCAGGGGTTGATCCCCCTCAAATTGCTCCACTTTGATGACGCGGTCAATGTCACTCTGGGATTGCCGATTGTCAGAACCAGCGTCGATCACGGCACCGCCTACGATCTGGCTGGAACTGGGAAGGCTAATACAGCCAGTCTGGTTGCTGCATTGAAAATGGCGGAACGGATGGTGGGTAATTGAAAATATGCATAACCACAGAGACACTGAGACGCAGAGAAAACCTTTTTGTTTTGATTCTAAACAAAGAGCTATTTTTTCTTGGATGGATCAAGGGGATAAGCAGATTTTTTATTTGAACTTCTCTGAGTCTCTGTGCCTCTGTGGTAAAAATTAAAGGATTATTATTCACAACTATGATCGATAAAATTAAAATCCGCGGCGCACGCGAACATAACCTGAAAAATCTTGATATTGATATCCCCCGCGATCAACTGGTGGTGATCACCGGGGTTTCCGGTTCGGGGAAAAGCACCCTGGCATTTGATACCATCTATGCCGAAGGGCAACGCCGTTATGTCGAAAGTTTATCTGCCTACGCCCGGCAATTTCTGGAGCAGATGGAGAAACCGGATGTTGATCAAATTGATGGACTCTCGCCAGCAATCTCTATTGAACAGAAAACTACCTCTAAAAACCCCCGTTCAACGGTAGGCACCGTCACCGAAATATACGATTATCTCCGCCTCCTCTATGCCCGGGTTGGACAGATTCTCTGCCACCGCTGCGGCAGCCCGATCCGTTCCCAGACGGTTGAACAGATGGTTGATCAGGTGATGCAGTTCCCGGAAAAAACCAGGTTGATGGTGATGGCTCCCATCGTCAGAAGCCGCAAAGGGGAATATCGGAAAGAGCTGCTGCAATTGCAGGCAGATGGCTTTGTCCGGATCCGGATTGACGGGGAGATGTATGAACTGGGGGAGACGATTGAGCTGGATAAACAGAAACAGCATACTCTGGAAGTTGTTATTGACCGGCTGGTAATGAAACCGGAGATTGAATCACGCCTTGCCGATTCAATCGAAACCGCATTGCGGTTAGCCGATGGGATGGTGCGGATTGAAGTTCCGGAAGGGGAGAGTAAACTGTTCTCGGCAAATCATGCCTGTATCGCCTGTGGACTCTCCTATCCAGAAGTTTCACCACGGATGTTCTCCTTTAACAATCCCCACGGAGCATGTCCCGAGTGCAGCGGTCTCGGGACAAAAATGTATTTTGATCACGAACAAGTGATCCCCAATCCCGAATTTTCCTTACGCGATGGAGCCATTGTCCCCTGGGATAGCCGAACTGGATACTACTATCAGGCATTGTTGGAAGCCCTGGCAATCCACTATCAGTTTGAGATCCGCAGCCCTTTCTCCAAGCTTACGGAACAACAGCAAAAAATTATCCTCTACGGTTCCGGAGAGGAGCCGGTGCAGTTTTTTTACGATCAGGGAGAACGACGCCATTTCTATGAAAAACCGTTCGAGGGGGTGATCCCCAATCTACAACGTCGCTATCACGAAACCGATTCCGATTCGGTCAGAGAGAATCTGGAACGATTCATGAGTATTCTCCCCTGCCCGAGCTGTGAAGGGGGGAGGTTACGCCCAGAAGCACTCCATATTACGGTGGGAGAGAAGAATATTCAGCAGGTGACGAATATGTCCATTGGCAATGCTGAGGCATTCTTTCGTGATCTGAAACTCTCTGACAAAGAGATGGAAATTGCCCGGAGGGTTCTCAAAGAGATTCGCGAGCGCCTCTCCTTCCTCTCCCATGTCGGCCTTGATTATCTAACCCTGGGGCGCAGTGCCGGAACGCTGAGTGGTGGAGAAGGGCAACGGATCCGCCTGGCGACACAAATTGGTTCTTCTCTGACCGGGGTTCTCTATATCCTTGACGAACCTTCAATCGGACTCCACCAGCGCGATAATCAGCGACTCCTGACAACTTTAAAGAGGCTGCGCGATCTGGGGAACAGTGTGCTGGTAGTTGAACATGATGAGGAGACAATTTTAGAAGCGGACCATGTGATTGATATGGGTCCCGCAGCGGGCATCCATGGTGGAGAGATCGTTGCCCAGGGGACGCCACAGGAGATACTCGAAAACGGTGCCTCGCTGACCGGAGATTATCTGTCCAGAAAACGGAGTATTCAGGTTCCAGAGAAGCGGCGCTCAGCCGAACGCTGGCTGGAGATTATCGGTGCGCAGGCCAACAACCTGAAAAATGTGCAAGTGAAGATTCCTCTTGGTCTCTTCACCTGCATCACCGGAGTCTCCGGCTCGGGAAAATCCTCTCTGGTGATTGAAACTCTCTATAAAGCGTTGGCGCAAAAACTTCACCGTGCCAGGGATAAGTCGGGACCGGTGAAAGAGATCCGCGGGCTGGAACTGCTGGATAAAGTAATCGATATTGATCAGTCACCCATCGGCCGAACCCCGCGCTCCAACCCGGCCACTTATACCGGGGTTTTTACCGATATCCGGGATCTGTTTGCTCAACTTCCTGAGGCGAAAATCCGTGGTTATAAACCGGGACGCTTCTCCTTCAACGTCAAGGGGGGTCGTTGCGAAGCCTGCAGTGGTGACGGGATCATCAAAATAGAGATGCACTTTCTCCCCGACGTCTATGTTCAGTGTGAAGTCTGCAAAGGGGCACGCTATAATCGTGAAACTCTGGAGGTAAAATACAAAGGGAAAAGTATTGCCGATGTCCTCGATATGACGGTCAATCAGGCGAGTCGGTTCCTCGAAAATATCCCCAGAATCAACAACAAACTACAGACGGTGCGCGATGTTGGTCTTGGTTATATCAAACTGGGACAGAGCGCCACAACTCTATCTGGCGGTGAAGCTCAACGGGTGAAACTCTCCCGCGAACTGAGTAAACGGGCCACCGGAAAAACCATCTATATTCTTGATGAACCAACCACCGGATTACATTTTGCCGATATCCACAAGTTGCTTGAAGTGTTGAATCGACTGGTTGAAACAGGCAATACCGTGGTGGTTATTGAACACAATCTCGATGTTATCAAAACCGCTGACTACATCATTGACCTGGGACCGGAAGGGGGAACTCTGGGTGGGGCAATCGTTGCCACAGGAACCCCGGAACAGGTTGCTCAAGTTGCTGA
>JAOZQF010000009.1 GCA_029932345.1 Desulfuromusa sp.
TGGAGATTCTTTCCGAGCAGGGGCTAATAGACGAGCAGGTTGCCTATGTGGGTGACGATATTGTTGATCTGCCGATTTTGCACCGGGTCGGCTTTAGTGCGACTGTTGCTGACGCGGTTCCCGATCTTTTCCCTTGTGTTGATTATGTTACAACTCGCCCCGGCGGTGGCGGTGCTGTCAGGGAAATTTGTGATCTGTTGTTGCGGGCTTCAGGTCAATGGGACGAAATAACCAAAAGATATTTTGCTGTCAGTGGCATAACCGACTGATGTTTACTTTTCGGCGGTTGTTGGCTGCTCTTATTGTCCTTTCCAGTGTTGTTTTGACGACCGTTATCTATCGTCATCTGCAGCAGCAGAGCCCGAAAGAGATTCTGAGTATGTTGCCGGAAAATATTGACCTGGCGGTGGCAGACCTCCACTACACTCAGAATGAAGAGGGTCAACGACGCTGGACTCTTGATGCCGATACCGCAGAGTACGAGCGAGATAGTGGTTTGGCAAGACTGACAGTTGTCAGGCTGCTATTCTACGAAGCGGGGCAGCTTGGTGATGTCAACCTTGTGGCAGACGAGGGGCAGCTGGCACAGGAGACACGTCAGGTTGATGTCTGGGGGAATGTCAGTATCGAGACTGAGAGCGGTGAGCAACTTTTTACCGAACGGCTGCACTATGATGATGAGATCCGCCGGTTGAGTACTGAAGAGCCGATCAGGATTCTTTCCTCTGGTGTGGAATTGACCGGAACCGGATTGCAGGTTGACATCGATCAGGGTCGCATGTTGGTGAAGGATAATGTTCGGATGTTGTTGTATCCAGCCGACAGGGAGAAAAAATAGATGATGGCTAGGCGGTGTCTGCTGATAATGTTTGGAATTCTGTGTTGTTGTGGATCGGTGACCTTTGCGGAGGAGACAGATCGAAAGCTGGATAAAAATCAGCCAATTGAGATCACCGCACAACATTTGGAAGTATTAGAGCAGCAGCGGCAATCAATTTTTACCGGAGATGTTGTTGCAATACAGGGGGACATGACTCTCTCTGCGGATCGGTTGATTATCTCTTTGCAAGAATCCCAGGATCAAATTGATCGGTTGGAAGCAATTGGCGGGGTTCGGGTCGTTCAATTGGATCGGGTTGCTACTGCAGATAAGGCAGTTTTCAGGCAAGCGGAAGAGATATTGATTTTAACCGGTCATGCTATGGTGTCACAGGGGGGGAATACGATTTCAGGGGATGAAATTACCCTTTTTATGCAAGAGAATCGAACCGAGATCAAAGGGTCTGAAAAAAATCGGGTCAAGGCCGTTATCGTTCCGGAAAAGAAAAAGGAAGAATAGTGGACAGAGTTCTCAAAGCAACCGATCTGCATAAAACCTACGCTGGTCGTGAGGTTGTTTCCGGAGTTAATCTGGAAGTACACTCGGGGCAGGTGATTGGCCTGTTGGGACCGAATGGTGCAGGAAAAACCACCAGTTTTTATATGGTCGTCGGATTGGCAAGGCCGGATCAAGGACGCGTTTTTCTGGACGACCAGGATATTACTGATCTGCCAATGTATCGGCGGGCGCGGCTCGGGATCTCTTATCTCCCCCAGGAAGCTTCCGTTTTTCGCAAGCTGACGGTGGCAGATAATTTACTGGCGATTATTGAGACTCTGAAACTGACCAAGGGGGAGCAGCAACAGCGTCTGGAAATGTTACTGGATGATTTAAACATCGGTCATATCGCTGATTCAAAAGGATATGCCCTCTCCGGTGGGGAGCGTCGTCGGGTTGAAATTGCCAGGTCGCTGGTGCTTGACCCGGCCTTTTTGCTGCTGGATGAACCGTTTGCCGGGATCGACCCGATTGCAGTGATCGATATTCAGACGATTATTTCCCGGCTTAAAGCGCGTGGCATTGGTGTTCTGATTTCTGACCACAATGTCCGTGAAACTCTCGGGGTTTGTGACCGGGCGTATATTTTGAATCAGGGCAAATTGCTTGAATTTGGAACTCCCGAGGAAATTGCTGCGAGTCCGGTTGCCCGGGAAATTTATCTGGGAGAAAAATTCAAACTATAATTTCTTCACACTAAGTGGGTCAGATTCGCCAGAAGACCCCAGCGTAATTACCCGGCAGGTGGCGTCTGTCTTGGAAACAATAACTTTATGGCTCTTGATCTTCGATTACAGGTTAAACTCAGTCAACAACTGGTCATGACTCCCCAGTTGCAGCAGGCGATCAAACTGCTGCAACTGTCGCGGATGGAGTTGGTTGACGTTGTGACTGAAGAGTTAGCCGAGAATCCACTGCTTGAAGAGGGGGTCGAGACAAAAGAAGAGCATGAGGATGGGGGTGCCAATCTTGAAGGTGATGCACTCCCCGTGCAAGATGCTGCCCCTGAGCAGGAGGTTAAGGCTGATGCAGAGGGGATGAACGATATCGACTGGCAGACCTATCTCGAAGGCTACAGTCTTAACAGTAGTGATTCACGTAACAGTTATGAGGATCACGAAGATCGACCCTCCTATGAAAGCTTGTTGACCCGCCAGGAAAGCTTGAAAGATCATTTGATGTGGCAGCTCAATCTCTCTTCTTTTACTGTTGATGAGCGTCTTGCGGCGGCTGAAATTATCGGCAATCTGGATGATATCGGTTATCTACGTGCCAGCCTGGAAGAGATGGCAGAAAATTCAGAATCGGATCTGGCGGTATTTGAGTCGGCCCTCAAACGGGTTCAGAAATTTGATCCGGCAGGGGTTGCCGGTCATAATCTTCAAGAGTGTCTACTGCTACAACTGGAGCGATTGGAGTTGTCAGATTCACTGGCGGCGACAATTTTACGTGATTTTATTGGTGAACTTGAGGGGCGTAAATATCCGCTGATCGCCAAAGCACTAAAGGTGTCTCTGGATGATGTGCTGAATGCTGCAAAAATGATCGCCGATCTCGATCCCCGTCCAGGAAGAGCCTATAACGAGGAGGATGTCCACTATATTTCTCCGGATATTTTTGTCCATAAGGTTGGGGATGAATATGTTGTGACACAAAATGATGATGGGCTACCTAACTTACGGATCAACTCTTTTTATCGCAATGCTCTGACCGATTCCAAATCTGTTGATAAAAAAGCCGGGGAATATATCCAGGAGAAAATGCGCAGCGCAGTTTGGTTGATCAAAAGTATCCACCAGCGACAACGGACCATTTATAAAGTCACAAAGAGTATTGTCAAGTTCCAGAGGGAATTTTTTGACCATGGGATCGAGTACCTGAAACCCCTTGTCCTGCGTGATGTTGCTGATGATATTGAGATGCATGAATCGACAGTCAGTCGAGTCACAACTAACAAATATGTGCAGACCCCTCAGGGGTTGTTTGAGTTGAAATATTTCTTTAACAGCGGTATCAATACCGCTGACGGTGATGCGATTGCCTCGGAGAGTGTCAAGAGTCGTATCAAAGAAATTATCGCTGAAGAAAATCCTAAGAAGCCCTTTTCTGATCAGAAGATTGTCGGTCTTTTGGCGGGACAAAATATTGATATTGCACGCCGAACTGTGACCAAGTATCGAGAAATGCTTGGCCTTGGCTCTTCTACCGAACGGAAAAGACTATTTTGAGGGTATCCAAAAAAGTTTATTTTCCCAGGTCACAGCAGTTTTTACGATCCGATTTTGACTTTCCTGAGGTGAAAAGGTGCCTTGGGGATGATTCTGCGCTATAGTTAAAACAATCCAGATTCCATGTCGGAGTCTGTTGAAGCAAGGAGGTTGCCCTATGCAAATTGCCGTTACCTTCCGTCACATGGAGAGTAGTGATGCTATTCGCAGCTATGTGGAAGATAAGCTGGCCCGGGTTAAAAAATACATCGATGAGCCAATCGATGCCCAGGTCGTTTTATCGGTACAGAAAAAAATAAATAATCGCGCTGAGGTTACCATGGTCGCTAAAGGGCTGACCATGAAGAGCACAGAGAGTAAGGAAGATATGTATGCCGCCATTGATTCGATGGTCGATAAAATAGAGCGGCAGCTCAAGCGTTATAAAGATAAACTGAAACGGCACAAAGGGAATATTGGAATTCAGCAGCGGCTGGAAAAAACGATTTTCTCTGCAACAAGTGTTGATGAAGGGAGCGAGAGTCCGGAAATTATCCGTAGCCACTCATTTTTTGTCAAACCGATGTCAGTGGAAGAGGCGGTTATGCAGATGGATCTTCTGGATAAAGAGTTTCTTGCTTTCACCGATGATAACACCGAAAAAATGCATGTTGTCTATCGGCGTAAAGATGGAAATTACGGATTGATAGTCCCTCAGGGGAACTAATATTTTGCCACGGGTCTCTCTCCTGAAAGGGGTGGAGACCCGTATTTTTCTTTTTCTGACCTGATAAGATTGTGATTATGAAAATATCTGAACTGCTGGATCCAAGAGCTATTGTCGCTGATATGCAAGCTAAGGACAAACCTAAAGCTCTTGTTGAATTGACCGAATCGTTGATTTCCTGTGAGCCATCTTTAAGCCGGGATGCTGTGATTTCTGTTTTGCAAGAGCGAGAGAGGCTTGGCAGCACCGGGATCGGTGATGGTGTTGCAATTCCCCACGGCAAACTTGCGGGGATCCCTGAGTTGAAACTGGTTTTTGGACGGAGTCATTCGGGGGTTGATTTCGAATCAATGGATGGACAACCTGCATACCTGTTCTTTTTGCTGATTGCTCCTGAAGAATCGGTTGGTGTCCACCTGAAAACTTTGGCGAAGATTTCTAAATTATTAAAAGATGTTACTGTCAGAAGAAAACTGCTGGATGCTCCTGATCAGGCGGCGATCTACCAGGCGATTCTTGACCAAGAGGAACAGGCCTGATTTTGGTTGTCCCCTTGCGGTGTGGATGAACCATCAGGCTTTAAAATTATGCCAAAACTTACTATTCAGGAAATACTTGATGAGAAAGAGTCCGGGCTGGATCTGGAACTTCTGTCAGGTGCCGGGGGATTGTCCAATACGGTTTCAGTTCCGCGGATTCAGAAACCGGGACTTGCACTCGCTGGCTACACCGACAGCCTGCATCCCGATCGGGTTCAGATCATTGGTTCTACTGAGCTGAGTTTTCTTAAAAACATGCCCCGGGAAGAAGCGATAAAAAAACTTCGTGGCCTCTGTCGTGAAAACCTCTCTTGTCTTATTATTACTAAAAATCAGGAAGCCCCCGACTATCTTATTGAGCATACCGAAGCAGGAAATACCCCCCTTTTAAGAACTAGACACTTAAGCTCTAATTTTATTGCTCTTCTGACCCGCTTTTTAGAAGAACGGCTGCTGCCGACATCAACCTTGCACGGGGTGCTGGTGGATATTCTTGGTGTCGGTGTCTTGATTCAGGGGAAAAGTGGGGTCGGGAAAAGTGAATGTGCCCTTGAATTGATCCTGCGTGGTTATCGTCTGGTCGCTGATGATATTATCAAGGTGAGGTTCAAACTCCCCGCCGTCATCTTTGGTGAAGGGATGGATCTACTTCACTACCATATGGAAATTCGTGGGTTGGGAATTCTCAATATCAAGCATCTCTTTGGTGTTGCTGCAATTCGGGAACGCAAAAAAATCGACCTGGTTGTTGAGTTGGTGAAATGGGAAGATGGTAAAGAGTATGACCGCCTGGGGGTCGAAAAGCAGATCTTCAATATCCATGGTGTTGATCTCCCCTTTGCACAGATACCGGTTGCACCGGGGAGGAATATCAGTACCATCGTCGAGGTTGCAGCGCGTAACCAGTTGCTGAAGGAGATGGGCTATCATAGTGCCATAGAATTTCAAGAACTGTTGGAAAAGCGGATGGCTGAAGCGGCGTATCTGCACTCGCACAACATTATCGGGGATGATCTGGAATGAGCCGCCGGTTATTGATTATTACTGGCCTCTCAGGTTCCGGAAAAAGTACCGCAGCCCGGGTTCTGGAAGATCAGGGTTTTTTTGTGGTGGACAATCTACCGTTGGTAATGCTGCCGGATTTTATGCAACGGGCTCAGGAGGAATTAAATCCCAATGCTGATGTCGCAGTTGTTATCGATGTCCGTAATCGTGGTTTTTTAAGTGATTACGAGAAAACTTTCGCCCAGTTAGAAGGGGCGGGTTACCAACTTGAAATTTTGTTTTTTGAAGCTGCAGATGCCGTTTTGCAGCGACGTTATTCTGAAACGCGACGCCTGCATCCACTGGCCACAATCGATGCTCTTCAGTCCGGGATAGAAAGAGAACGTCAGCAACTGCATCCGTTGCGTGACAGTGCGACGAAGATTATTGATACCGGCAACCTGAACTCGCGGCAACTGCGAGATCTGATGCTTGATTTTCTGGGTGAAAAACATGACTCTTTGCTTATTGTTAATCTGGAGTCATTCGGCTACCGTTACGGTCTTCCACCAGCTGCTGATCTGGTTTTTGACGTCCGTTTTCTGCCCAATCCACATTATATTGAAGAACTACGACCACTGACCGGTTTGGTGCCTGAGTTGCGTGAATATGTCCTCTCTCAACCGGCTTGTCGAGATTTTCGCCACCATCTCGACCGTTTACTTGGTTTTTTGCTGCCCCATTATCGAGCTGAGGGGAAAAGTTACCTGACGGTTGCTATTGGTTGTACCGGGGGAAGGCATCGGAGTGTTTCCATTGTTGAAGACCTCTCCGGTCGATTTCCCGAACCGGGTGTCATTTTGCGGGTTAACCATCGTGATATTGATAAAGGTTAGCGGATGATTGGTATTGTCATCGTGACCCACGCCGGCTTAGCTGATGAGATACGCTATGCAGCTGAGCTGATACTTGGTCCCCAATCGGGGGTTGAGGCGGTCAGTATTGATCGTGATATGTCGGTTGAGGTTGCCAAAGAAAAATTACACCAGGCAGTTGCCCTGGTTGGGAAAGATGGTGATGGAACGATGATCTTGACCGATCTGTTTGGTGGAACCCCGACAAATATCAGTGTAGAATTGCTTCAGGAAGGGGTGGTTGAAATAGTGACAGGAGTTAATTTGCCGATGTTGATCAAGGGCATAAGTGCTCGCGTAAATCAAAATCTGGATGAGCTGGCTGCACTGCTTAAGGATTACGGGAAAGAGGCAATTATCCGTCCTGTGGAACTGCTCCGTTCTAGGAGACTATCTGACTCTACGGACTGAAGCGAAAATTCGGAGGTTTGAGAGCAGTTTTTATCTCATTTGCAGCCGGTTCATGGATAGCCCGACAGCCTCCTAGCTGCTAGAAAGCTTTGTTGGAGAATTATGGCACTTGTTCTTACCCGCATAGATAACCGATTGATTCATGGTCAGGTTCTGGAGGCTTGGGTTCCGTTTGTTCAGGCTGATTGCATTGTCGTTGCCAATGATGAAATTGCTGGTAACCCGCTGCAGAAGATGATGATGGAGGCCTCTGTGCCGAGTCGGATGCTGGTTGAAATCGGTACTGTTGCCGAGACAATTCTCCTGTTGAATTCAACCCGCCTCAACCGTCGGAGGGTTCTTCTCCTATTTGGTACAACCGCCGATGCGGTTCGTGCCTATCAGGGTGGCTTGATCTACGAGCGGTTGAATCTTGGTAATCTACAAGCGTATAAAGGTAAAGCCAGATTAAGCTGTACACTGTTTCTCGATCCTGCTGATCTGGATGATCTGGCACTGCTTGATCAAACTGGAGTCAAAATTACTGCCCGCTGTATTCCTGCAGATGGGGAACGTCCCTGGAAAAAACTGATTCCCGCAGCGAAGGGGGGTGTCTGATGGTTTTGGGTTTGACCATTGGCGCTTTGGTCTCTTTGATCTGTGGGCTGGATCGTGTCGCGATTCTGCAGGTGATGATTTCGAGACCGATAGTTGCAGCTCCGTTGACTGCTCTACTGCTTGGTGACCCGATGATCGGGCTGCAGATCGGAGTGATGGTAGAACTGCTCTGGCTGGCTCGGTTACCGGTTGGTGCTGCGGTTCCACCTGATGATACTCAGGTGGCAATTGCCGGTAGTGTGCTGGTGATCATCCTGGGTCAATCATTACCTGCTTCAGGGACAGAATTGTTATTGCTGTGCCTGTTTGTTACCATTCCCCTTGGCAAGGTTGGTCAATACTTTGATCGCTATGCCAGACAATATAATGTGCGGCTGGTCAAACGGGTTTCTGCTGCGCTGAGCCGGGGTTCGTTTCTGGCCGCTGAAGGGCAACATTTACGCGGGTTGATCAGCTTTTCCCTCTCCTCGTTGGGAACCTATACCATTATTATCCTGGGAGGCTGGTCAGTTATCCCGATACTCTGGCCCTACGTGCAACAACCTCTAAGTTATTCATCCAGCTGGATGCAACTGGCTTTTCCTCTGGTCGGGATCACAGTTATTTTGGGGACAATTAACGTCAGCCGTGCAATTACCTTGTTTTGCGCCTCTTTTTGTATGGCCTTTCTATTGATGTGGTTGGTGTGACAATGGCTATCTCACGGCGGACCCGCCTGCATATATGGTTTCGGTTGTTGCTCTTGCAGGCAAGCTGGAACTTTGAAACTTTACAGGGGATTGGTTTTTTCTATGCTCTGTTCCCCGGGTTAAGGAAACTCTACAGTAAGGAAAAACTACCGGAGGTCAGTCTCAAGTATATTGATTATTTCAATACTCATGTCTATTTTGCCCCTCTGGTTGCCGGGGCGGTTTTGCGGCTGGAGGAGGACCGGGCTTCTGGATCTGTTGCGGCTGAAGTTGAAATTGAGGATTTTAAAGAGATGGTCGCTGCCCCCTATGCTGCCATTGGAGATGCTTTTTTCTGGGGAGGATTGCGTCCATTGGCCGCCGGAGTCGCCCTGTTTTTTGCGGTCAAAGGGATTCTCTGGGCACCGTTAATATTTCTCCTCCTTTATAATATTGTCCCGATCTGGATCAGGACGGTATTTTTTTCTCGTGGTTATCACCAGGGTTTGAAATCGGTTGAATTTATTCAACGGCATAAATTACCGGATTTAGCTATCCATACCAAGGAAACTGCAGTTGTTGTCCTTGGTGGACTGAGTGCATTGATGGTTTTTTCCCAGTTGACCGAGCATCAGCTACCGAGCTGGTTGGGGATGCTGACACTGATCCCGATGATAATGTTAGGGCTGGTGGCACGTAAAGGATTCTCCACATTGTTGCTGGTTATTATAACCGTCAGTACCATTTTTTTACTTGGGCTGTTCTGGGCTGATGTGGTGCAATTAATTGTTTTTTGAGGGGCAAAAAATATATGCAGAACCGTAATTTTAAAATAGTTAATCGTCTTGGCTTACACGCCAGAGCCGCGGCTCAATTGGTACAGACAGCTAACCGATTCAGCTCTGATATCAATTTAATCAAAGAGGATATCGAGGTCAATGGTAAGAGCATCATGGGGATTTTGCTGCTTGCCGCACCACAGGGGACAGAGATTGCCGTGACCGTCGAAGGTGACGATGAACAGCAAGCAATGGATATTATTGCGGAACTCATAGAGGATGGTTTTGGAGAAGATTAAGGTTGCCACAGATACTTATCTGGTTGGAATAGGGGTCTCGCCCGGGATCAGTATTGGGGAGATCAGTCTGGTTGCTCAACGACCTACAGTTGATCAATCCCCTATTGCTGCTGTCGAAGTTGATGCTGAATTGTTGCGTTTCCAGCAAGCTGTTGATCAGGCTCGTGAACAGTTGCAAGCGATCAAACGGGCGGTTTCCAGGCAACAACATTTGCGTGAACATCTGTACATTCTCGATACCCACATGTTGATCCTTGAAGATGATATGCTGGTCGAGGGGACTAAAAAAATAATCCGTACCCGGGTGAATGCCGAGGGTGCTTTGACCGAGACCCTTGAACAGCTCCGCGCCCTGTTTGATAATATTGAAGACGAATATTTGCGAGAGAGGCGTTCTGATGTTGATGCTGTAGGGGATCGGCTGCTGCGGATACTGACCGGTGTCGGTGAGCGTTCTATTGGAAAAATTGGCCGTAAATCGCTGGTGGTCGCACACGATTTATCCCCGGCAGAGACCATGCAACTTGACCGTTCTAAAATTCTTGGGTTTATAACCGATAAAGGGGGGCGAACCTCTCATACGGCAATTTTAGCGCGCTCTTTGGATATCCCGGCGGTTGTTGGTTTGGAATCGATCACCTCTCTGGTCTCTGAAAAAATGCCGGTTATTATTGATGGCTCTAACGGGGTGGTTATTCTTAACCCTTCGGCAGAAACGTTTAAGGAATATTTACAGCGCAAGCAGTCCTATGAATATCTGGAGCGGGAGCTGGATAACTTTCTTGATCTCCCCCCCGTTACCACAGATCAAGTGCATATTCCTCTCCGCGCTAATCTGGAGATTGCCAGCGATGTCGTGCAGGCTAAAAAGTATGCAGCGGAAGGGATTGGTCTCTATCGCACTGAATTCCTCTATCTTGGTCGGAATGAACCACCCGGTGAAGAGGAACAATATTCGGCATATTGTGAAATTCTCAGCCAGGCCGAGGGGGCTCCGGTGACTATCAGAACCCTGGATATTGGTGGTGATAAATTTGTCCCGGAATTGAATCTGGCGGATGAAGATAATCCAGCGATGGGGCTGCGGGCGATCCGCTTTTCTCTGCGGGAAGAGCAACTGTTCAAAATTCAGCTACGGGCCATATTGCGAGCGTCCAGTCATGGTCGGGTGCGAATTATGTTTCCGATGATTAGTGGTGTGGCAGAGATCAGAGCGTGTAAGAAGATCCTCTACGACATTCAAGCTCAGCTGGATCAGGAGGGGATCGACTATGATCCAGAACTTGCTATCGGGATCATGATTGAAACTCCATCGGCAGTTATGATAGCTTCTCTCTTGGCGAAAGAGGTTGATTTTTTCTCTATTGGTACCAACGATCTGATTCAGTATTTTTTGGCTGTCGATCGCGGCAATGAACATGTTGCTTACCTCTATGAGCCACTTCATCCGGCTATTTTACGTGCCCTGAAAGCCACCTGTGAGGCGGCAAATTCTGCCGGAATCGAAGTATGTATTTGCGGTGAAATGGCTGGGGAACCCCTTTATGTTCTGGTTCTTGTCGGTCTGGGTTTTGATGAGCTCTCCATGAATCCTGCCTGTGTTCCGCGGGTGAAACGGGTGCTGCGGCAGATTTCCAAGCGAGATGGGGAGCAGCTTGTCGATAAATTAATGTCACTATCGACCAGTAAAGAGGTGTCTACTGCCATTGAAAATGAAATGGGTAACCGGTTGCCCGATCTGTTTTCGCAACCGGTCATATAGTATCTAAGTAACTCATAGGGTTTCGCAAGATACGAAAGTTTATGGGTTACTGGGTAACTAGGTTTATTAATAAAATTGAAGATAAAGAAAGGGAACATATAAATGTCAATGACCGATTTTTTATTTACATCAGAATCTGTGGGGGAAGGACATCCCGATAAAGTTGCTGACCAGATTTCTGATGCCGTACTTGATGCGATTCTGGAGCAGGATTCAAAAGCCCGAGTCGCCTGTGAAACGTTAGTCACGACGGGGATGGCAGTTATTGCCGGGGAGATTACCACAACGGCCTATGCGGATTTACCCGCAATTGTCAGACAGACAATTAAGGAAATTGGCTACAATGATTCAGCGATCGGTTTTGATTATAAAACCTGTGCCGTGCTCACTTCGATAGATCAGCAATCTCCCGATATTTCACAAGGTGTCAGTGAGGGAGAGGGGATGTTTACTGAGCAGGGGGCCGGTGACCAGGGTCTGATGTTTGGTTTTGCCTGTGATGAAACCCCCGAGCTGATGCCAATGCCGATCACTCTTGCCCATAAACTAACCCAAAAACTGGCGACAGTCCGTAAAAGTGGTAAACTTGATTTCTTGCGGCCAGACAGTAAATCACAGGTCTCAATTCAATATGTTGATGATCACCCAACCCGGATAGATACGGTTGTTATTTCAACTCAACACGACCCGGATGTCCTCTATGACGATCTGAAAGAGGCAATTATAGAGGAGGTTATTCGACCGATCCTGCCGATTGAGCTGCTAGACGATAAAACCCGTTACCTGATTAATCCAACCGGTCGCTTTGTTGTCGGAGGTCCGATGGGAGATTGTGGTCTGACCGGTCGCAAGATTATTGTTGATACCTATGGCGGACAGGGTTCTCATGGCGGTGGCGCTTTTAGCGGCAAGGACCCGTCGAAAGTTGATCGAAGTGCCTCCTATATGGCCCGTTATGTCGCCAAGAATATTGTTGCAGCCGGATTGGCAAGCAAGTGTGAAGTGCAGTTGGCTTATGCCATTGGTGTCGCAGAACCGGTTTCAGTGATGATTAATAGTTTTGGTACCGGAAAGATCCCATCAGATCAGATTGCCAGAATTGTTCGGGAAGAATTTGATATGCGCCCCGCAGCGATTATTCAGCAACTTGATCTGCTCCGCCCAATTTATCGTCAGACCGCAGCTTATGGTCATTTCGGTCGGGAATTACCTGAATTTACCTGGGAGTTTACCGATCGGATTGATTCTCTCAGAGATCGAGCCGGTCTTTAACACCCTGTTAATCTATCTTGATAACGACTGAAAGAGGGCAAGTCCATAGGACTTGCCCTCTTTTTATTGAAATTCAATCATGGAAGCGTTTGCGTCACTCCTGATCCCCTTGTGCAGTCGCAGGGGTGTGATCTGGTGACCCCTATCTGAGCTACTGGTAGAGGTTGCGCCGTGCCATCACTCGGTATCGGTGGACTCTTCAATTGAAACACTTTCGATCACGATAGCTTCGGTTGGAACATCCTGATGATGACCGTTATTTCCCGTGTTAACCTTGGCGATCTCATCAACAACATCCATCCCTTCGATCACCTGTCCAAAAACTGCGTAGCCATAGCCACTGGGGGTTTTCCCTTGATGGTTGAGAAAATCGTTATCGGCCAGATTAATAAAAAATTGGCTGCTGGCGCTGTCAACGACTTGGGTTCGAGCCATAGCCAGCGAACCGCGCACATTTTTGAGGCCGTTATCGGCTTCATTCTTAATCTCGGCCCGCCCTTTTTTCTGTGCCATTTCAGAAGTAAAGCCGCCACCCTGAATCATGAATCCCGGAATGACTCGGTGAAAAATAGTTTGTTGGAAAAAGTCATCGCGAGCATAATTAAGGAAGTTTTCAGTGCTGATAGGGGCCTTATCCGCACTAAGTTCAATGACGATCAGCCCCTTATTGGTCTCCATTTTTACAATTGGTTGTGTCCCCATATCGATCTCCTTTTAATGGTGTTGATATTAATGGTTGATTTGATTCCATAAGCCTGAGCGGCTCCTGATGATAATTTATATCTGGTTGTCCAGTTCTTTCAACCAACACATGAAATTCTGAAAGAGCCTGTGCTTCTCCGCGCAGGGGCTCCAATGCACACTCGCAAAACTCGCCTACGGCTCAAACATTCCTCGCTTAGCCTTGAATCCCCTCCGTTCCGTAAATGTGGGGGAATCCGTGGCGCGAAGTAGATAATCAGATATATATTTACCTTTAACCTTTTATGTTTCTTATCTGTCGTTCACTGACAAATGGTGTTTCAATTATAGCCGGAGTTGTTCCAGCCTTTAATAATTTGACAAATTGTTCATTGGGTAGCGGTTTGCTGAAATAATATCCCTGATAGAGCAGGCACCCTTTCTGTTTCAGGAATTCAAGTTCAAACTGGGTTTCCACCCCTTCTGCAATCACTTTCAAATCCAAATGGGTCGTCATGGCGATAATAGTATCGACAATTGCCGCATCGTTACTATCCGTTTCAATGTCACGGATAAAAGATTGGTCAATTTTTAAGATATCAAGGGGCATTTTTTTAAGGTAAGTGAGTGATGAGTACCCGGTGCCAAAGTCATCAATTGATAATGTTATCCCCAGTTTTTTAAGCGCCTCCATCTTTTCAATGGTATCGGGAATATTGTCGATCACCATCCCTTCGGTTATCTCAAGCCCCAGCTGGTTGGGGTTGGCACCGGTTTGTTCAAGAATACTCTCAACCTGGTTGATAAAGTTGGGTTGGCGAAACTGACGAGGACTGACATTGACCGCAAGGTGTTTCATCGGCAGCCCGCTATCACTCCAGCTTTTTAAATGTTCGCAGGCCGTCTGTAAAACCCACTCTCCGATTGGTAAAATCAGACCGGTCGCTTCTGCTATAGGGATAAATATTGCTGGAGAAATAAAGCCCATCTCCGGGTGTTGCCACCGCGCCAGGGTTTCTGCTCCAAAGATTTCACCTTTGGCATTAACCTGCGGTTGAAAAAACAGAGAAAGTTCATTGCGTTCCAGTGCGTAGCGTAATTCCTTTTCAATTGCCAGTCGAGAATCGGCCGCAGATTGCATACTGGGTAAGAAAAATCTTATCGTGTCGCGACCGTCATCTTTAGCCCGATACATGGCTGTATCAGCATGGCGAAGGATATCATCTCCTGTTTCTTGTTTATTGTTCTCAGAGGGGAACATGGCAACACCAATACTTGGTGTGATATGTAGCTCATGTCCCTCAATGATATTTTTTTCAGCCAGGCGTTGTTTAATGTTCTCCGCCTTTTGTTGAGCCATTGCTGCCGCATTGACTGGGTCATTGCCCAGATCGGAGAGAATGACGACAAATTCATCGCCGCCAAGTCGTGAAACGGTATCCTCAGTGCGCAGGTCATCGCGCAATCGATTGGCAACTGATTGAAGTAGTGCATCCCCGATCGGGTGTCCCAAGGAGTCATTGACATTCTTGAAGCGATCCAGATCGAGAAAAAGCATTGCGCCGTAATGGCCATAACGACGGGCACGAAAGATATTCTGCTCCAACCGGTCGAGCAGCAAGCGGCGGTTGGGCAGTTCAGTTAAGGCATCATAAAATGCCAGCTGTTCAATCTCTTTCTGAGCCTGTTTGCGTTCAGTTATGTTGCGCAGCATTGCACAGATCTTATCTTCTGCCCCCTCTGTTCCGGTTTGGTAGCTGGCGTTGAGTGAGCAGGGAATCAGGGTTGCATCTTTGTCCAGAAGGTCGATCTCATAATCATAAATCCGGTTTTCAACCTGCAATTGCTCAAATAGCTGGTTTCTGTCTCGTAGGGTTGGAAAAATCTGTTCTATATTGGTGAGCAGAATATCATCACGACTGTATTGAGAAATGTTTGAGATGGAGGGGCTGATCTCTATCAATGTTCCATCGAGAAGGACCTCCAGATAAACATCCTGCAGATTGTAAAAAATCGTCCGGTATTTTTGCTCACTGTTTTTTAATTTGAGATGTGATTTATTGAGATCTTTAACCGCTTTTTGTAATTCCATGGTTCGTTTGGCGACTGATTCTTCCAGGTGCTCCTGGTAGGCGCGGTTTTCAATAATTAGCCGGGAACGTTCGGTTGCCTGATTGATCGCATGGAGGAGAACAGACATGTCCTGTATTGGTTTTAAGAGGTAATGCCATGCACCACGCTGGATTGCTTCGATGGCATCACTGATGATTCCTGTTCCTGATACAACAATAATCGGAGTATCGGGAGAATCATTTTTTATTTTTTCTATAACTTTAAGCCCGTTAATTTCTGGCATACGCAGGTCGCAGATGACCAGATCAGGTTTTTCCCGGAAGAAAACCTCCAGACCTTCCCGTCCATTCTTAGCCTCAATAACCTGATAATCGTAATCTTCCAAAAACATCCGGAAACTGTCCCGGATATTTTTTTCATCATCAATTGTCAGGATAACTGAATTTTTGTGCTGGACCATTTGTGCATCTCTTTGAGCTAAGTTGCAAAGATAGACTTGTTTGTTAAGGAGATTTTTCTGGAACTTTAACTGTGGAAATCCCTGCTAGTATCTGCGTTGTTTTTTACGGGAAATTTTGCCAATTATCCAGCCACCGAGGAAAACTCCAGCTCCGGCAAGAAACCACTGGATCATATTCGAACGATGGAAATTTTGGTTTTCTTCACGTAAAATCAACAATTCACTATTCAACAGGTTGTTTTCTTCGACGAGATGTTGACTCTCCTCGGTTAAGCTGAGGACGTTTTCTGAATTGCTCAGTAATGTTTTGTATTCGGTCTCTTGTTTCTCTAAAGATTGACGGGTCTGATCTAATTGTGTTGAAAGTTCATCGAGTTGAGCTTTACTGTCAGCTGATTCATCTAGATAAGTTTGAACTTTCTGCTGCTGGGTTTCAAGCTGTTGTTGTAGATTCACAATTTCCTTTTCCAGCTGTGTAATCTGTATTTTTTTGGGGAGAGATTTTGTGACGTAGTGGCGAAGAATATAGCCTTCAGTCCCCTTTGCGGTGATCACTTTGACGTAGTCCTTATCTACTTCCAAAACTGTAACTGGAGTTGATGTCGGTAGTGTTTCGAGAATCTTAAATTGGTTTCCTTTGCCACTTCTGACTGTCACAAGCAGTTGGTCAGAAATGTAGCGGGTTTCTGCGTAAAGGGAAGTTACAATCGCCAAGGATAAAAAGCTGAAGAGGATAAACTGTAAGGAAAATTTCATATCAAGCCCTCTTTTAAATTTTGTAGTTTAGTAACCGACTGTAGATACTATAGATATAATGCTGTAAATTCAAGGGTTAATCAAAGCTTTACGGCCTCTCATGCGGCCTCTTTCCGGATACTAATTCGGAGTTATATGGATAAGATCCCCCTTCTTTTTGTATCCGGTTGTCGTTGAAAAAAACAATGCTGCTGGCTGGAAAACTCAAGAAAATCATCTCATTCGAATAGATCAGTTAACCCGGGTTTTCCGGTTAGGGTGTTCGTTGTTACCTGTTTATGTTAAGATGATCTGAATAAATTTAGTGGCTGAACAGGGATTTTTAATAAATGGAAAATTCAGAAACCAACACCAACCATAAAACAAAAGTTAGTGACAAGGCGAAAGCGCAGATCACTACCCCGTCTTTGTTTAAAGTTTTGATGCACAATGACGACTATACAACGATGGAGTTTGTCGTTGAGGTTCTGCAGGAAATTTTCCGTAAACCGTCAGCAGATGCAGAAAGAATTATGTTGACGATCCATTTTCAGGGTGTCGGCTATTGTGGGACTTTTCCCCATGCCATTGCGGAAACCAAGGCATCACGGGCACGTTTGAAGGCTCGTAAAGCGGGTTTTCCGTTACGTTGTACCCTTGAAGAAGCTTAGTTCCTAACGCCTTGCTGAATAAATACATGACAGGACCTACAGATGGCAGAAATGTTTAAACAGGATGTTCAGATAGCGTTTACTCTGGCGGTGCGTGAGGCGCAGCGGCGGCGGCACGAATATCTGACCACTGAGCATATTCTCTATGCACTCCTTTTTGAGGATGCTGCGCAGCGGATGTTGACCGCTTGTGGTGGTGATATCGATAGTTTAAAGCAGGAGCTGGAAAAGTTTTTTGCTGCTCATGTTGAGTCGCTTCCGGCAACGGCTGAAATTGATGAAGAGGTTCCCCGACAGACTCTGGCATTACAACGGATGTTGCAGCGGACGGTACTGCATATGCAGGCATCCCAGCAGGATGCTGTCGGTATTGGAGATCTGTTGGCAGCTATTCTTGAAGAAGATAATTCCCACGCCTGCTTTTTTCTTCGTCAACAGGGAGTTGAACGGGTCGATCTGCTTGACTACATTTCTCACAGCGTTGTTTCCAGCAGCCCGGGCGAAAAACCGGAAACCCATCCCGGTGATGTAAAGCCGGGAGAAACAGTGAAACCAAAGCCGAAACCCGCCGATCCCCTCGAAGCGTTTACCGTTGATCTGATTGCCAGAGCTAAAGCAGGCAAAATAGATCCCCTGATTGGACGTGAACCGGAGCTGGAACGGACGATTCTGATCCTCTGCCGGCGGCGCAAAAACAACCCCCTGTTTGTCGGTGAGCCGGGGGTGGGTAAAACCGCAATGGCCGAAGGTCTGGCGCTGCGGGTGGCAGAAGGGGAGGTCCCCGATCTGCTCAAAGATGCTGAATTATTCACTCTTGATATGGGTGCTTTGCTGGCCGGGACCAAGTTTCGGGGTGATTTTGAAGAGCGACTCAAGGCGGTGGTTACTGCGTTGCAGAAGCGTGATCAGGCGATTTTGTTTATCGATGAAATCCACACCATCGTCGGTGCCGGAGCGACCAGTGGTGGTTCCCTGGATGCTTCTAATATTCTTAAGCCTGCGTTAGGTTCAGGAGATTTGCGCTGTATCGGTTCGACAACTTACGAAGAGTATCGCAACTTGTTTGATAAGGATCGGGCCCTGTCACGGCGCTTTCAGAAGATTGACCTGCATGAACCAAGCAGTGATGAAACCATTGAAATTCTCAAAGGGTTGGGGAGTTACTACGAAAAGCACCATCAGGTCATTTACACCGGGGAGGCTTTTGAATCGGCTGTGCAACTGGCGGTAAAGCATCTGCCTCAACGACATCTTCCTGATAAAGCCATTGATGTCATTGATGAGGCGGGGGCGCAGCATCGGCTTGATGGCCATCCGAAACGACCCATTGACATTAACGACATTGAGCGGGTGGTGGCGCGGATGGCAAGGGTACCGATGCGCACCATCAGTGGTAGTGATCGTCACCGTCTGCGCTATCTTGAACGTGATCTTAAGCGGGTTGTTTTTGGTCAGAACCTGGCTATTGAGAGTCTGGTCAAGTCGATCCATCGCTCTCGTGCAGGTCTCGGTCATCCCGATAAACCGGTTGGTTCATTGCTGTTTACCGGTCCGACCGGAGTTGGTAAGACCGAGGTTGCCAAGCAACTGGCAGCGCAGTTGGGGGTCAAGTTTCTCCGCTTTGACATGAGTGAATATATGGAGAAGCATTCGGTGGCACGGTTGATCGGTGCTCCTCCCGGTTATGTCGGATTTGATCAGGGGGGACTACTGACCGAGGAGGTGGGGAAGAACCCCTGGTCGGTATTGCTGCTTGATGAGATTGAAAAAGCCCATCCCGATCTGTTTAACATCCTGCTGCAGGTGATGGATCACGGCACCTTGACCGATAATAATGGTAAAGAGGTCGATTTTCGTAATGTTATCCTGATTATGACCAGTAATGTCGGGGGTCGTGATATGAATGCTGTCCCGATCGGTTTTGGTAGTCGGGTTGCGGCGACACCTAAGAATGCCATTGAGAAAATGTTTTCCCCCGAATTCAGAAACCGTCTCGATGGGGTGATCAACTTTGAGTCCCTTGATGAAGCGATTATGTTGCAGGTGGTTGATAAATTCCTCCGTGAACTGGCAACCCAGTTGGCGGAACAGGATGTCATTATCAAAGTCTCTGCTGCGGCCCGTCGGGAACTTGCTCGCAGGGGTTACGATCCGTTATTCGGTGCCAGACCCCTGGGTCGATTGATCCAAACCGAGTTGAGTGATCCGCTGGCCGAAAAAATTCTCTTTGGTGAATTACGCGGTGGCGGCGAGGTCAAAGTTGGATGTAGTGCAGGCAAACTCGTTTTTCGCTACCTGTAAATTTCATGCCCTGCTACCCGTTGGACGATCAGCTTTGGTTTCCTCCCGTTGAAGAGGCTGAAGATTATGGTTTGATTGCCGTTGGCGGTGATCTCTCTGCTGAACGTTTACTCCTCGCTTACAGCCTCGGTATTTTTCCCTGGTACAATCCAGGGGAATCTATCCTCTGGTGGTCTCCAGATCCCCGTTGTGTTCTGTTTCCTGAAAAACTCCACGTCTCCCGTTCTTTACACCGCTTTATCCGGCGAGAACCGTATCGTATCAGTTTTAACGAAAATTTTGCCGGAGTGATCTACTGGTGCCGTCGCTTACGTGCCGGGCTGGATGGCAGTGGAACCTGGATTACCCCGGAGATGAAACATGCCTACAGCAGTTTGCATCAGCTTGGCTTTGCCCACTCGGTTGAATGCTGGGATGGTGATGAGCTGGTGGGCGGGTTGTACGGAGTGTGTATCGGACGGTGTTTCTTTGGTGAGTCGATGTTCAGTCGCAGCAAAAATGCTTCAAAAGTTGTGTTGGTCCATTTGCTCGACTATTTGCGGCAGAAAGGGTTTGTCATGCTTGATTGCCAACAGACCACCGATCACCTTCTCAGTATGGGGGCAGAGGAGATTTCTCGAACAGAGTTCCTGCACCATTTAAAGAGAGCCCAAGTGCCACCTTATGGCCCTTTGGTGAGTCAGTTCGAGTAATAAAAATTTCTGAACAGGAATCGGTCAGGGCTGAGAAAACTTGCACTGCCACTATGGTGATTTTTTGATCAATAGTCATCTATCCTAGTCTTTAAGGATGTTTTGAATTGTTTCTGCTAGCTCTGGCAGAAGATCATTTTTTGCGGATTTAACCTGTTTTTCCATGCGCATGGGATCGGGCATGCTTAATTCTTTTTGTATCTGACCTATGACCCGATTTTTATCATTTTCACTGAGGGATTTGCCGAATTCCGTATAAACAAGCCCATCAATATCCGTTCTGATCGCCCTTAACTCCTTGAGTGTTGCAGAATTCCTCAGGCTTGATGGGGATATCCGCGAGGAGACAGTAAAGCCATCTTTAGTGAGGGCAGATTTTATTCTATCTGAATATTGCTTAGCGAGTGCTGAGTATGTGGGCATGTTTATGACTCTCATTCATTGATCTAGCTCGAATTGGACGATAGGTCGAGTGTAAGCGAAGTTATTATCCCGCGAAAAATTGTCCCGATAAACCGCTCGCTGGTGATCATCTTATCGCCCGACCTATCCATTTTTTATCATTGAATAGTTACTTATCGAGCTTCTCTATTGAAAAATATATTATAAAAGTTGTTATCATTAATAGTGGAATACCCAATTCCAAAACTTCTTCTATGACCTCAAAGTAAGTGGACGTCTGTTGATTAATATGAATATTGACATCACCTAGTTTCCTGGCTAAGCCGTCTATTGTTTTTGTGAAGCACATGGTAAGGAAAACCATTAATGATCCAATATGAACGGGGGATATTGTTTTAATTTTACGGAAAAAATCTTTTAAATGATTTCTAAAAACAGAAACGACTATATATATCAATACTGCAATTACTAATAGTCCAATAAACTTCTCTACCACTGGCACACTACTACTGATGTAAAATCTACTTTTGAATATCCCCATCGTTGTAAATTTTTTATCAAAATCCAGCTCACGAAACCCACATAAAATAACTAATATAAAAAAATAATTATATTTTTTTATATAAGACCACTTTCCTTTTAACAATATTAATAATGCGCATAAGAAATAACCAACTGCCGATGCCGTTTCTATAATTCCACCTTCATCAATCCAAAGTGGATACTCGTATATTTTATAGATAAATGAGAGTAGCAGAAGAGTAGCAATTGTGAGGGCTGAAATTATGAGTGGTAATATTGATTTTAATCTTCTGTCCTGTTCGGTTCTCATGTTGTTTTCCCTGTATTCTTTTTCGTCAAGTAAATTAGCCGTGCTGCCTAGGATCGGTTGGATCCCTTTAGGTACGCCCAGCATGGGCATAAACTTACGGGGTGTAAGAAGATCACCGCCGGAAAATCAGGTGTGAGTATGGGTTAATGACCAGTAAATGGCAAGGGTAAAACCACGAGGGTTTGTCTGCAGGGAGCTGGATGTGAAACTGTGGAATGATGAACAGAACATGCGTAAGGTCTAGTCTGGAAACACGTCGGTACAGGACAATAAAGTCCGGTGATCTATGGTCCCCGTAAATGATGCAGTGGTGCAGAGAAAGGCTGGGAGATGAGAATCGTGACACCGGGACTCCAGAAGAGTCATGGATAAGTTCAACAATCGCTCAAGAAAATGGCTTGGATTTAAAACTTCAAATAAGGTATTTTTGGAATCAATCCAGCTGTTGTGCTAGCGAGTTGAATCCGTGTTTCTCAAAGAGGGATCAGTGATGATTAAAAAAACGATCAACAAGTTGAATCAGGTTGAGCCACGCCGGGGCGGAAAACTGCTTCTCGAATTGCTTGAAAGTGAAGGGGTCGAGTATGTCTTTGGCAATCCCGGAACAACTGAGCTGCCTTTTATCGATGCGTTGATAGACAGCCCAACGGTTAAGTATATCTGGGGGTTGCAGGAAGCCAGTGTTGTCGCAATGGCAGATGGTTATGCTCAGGCTTCGGGGCGTCCAGGGTTTATCAATTTGCATACGGCAGGTGGTCTGGGGCACGGGCTTGGTAATCTTCTCAATGCCAGTGTTTCCGGAACCCCGCTGGTGGTCACGGCCGGGCAACAGGATTCACGACACTCTATAACCGATCCCCTATTATTTGGGGATTTGACGCAGATTGCTTCTCCTGCGGTCAAGTGGGCGCAGGAAGTTCACTCGGCAGCACAGTTGCCTATTCTGATTCGGCGGGCTTTTGAAGATTGTGCAGCGGCTCAGTCCGGGCCGGTTTTTCTCTCTCTGCCGATGGATGTCATGGAGGAGATGACAACAATCCCGGTCCCGCCGCACTCGAATATTGATCGCCGTCCTGTTGCCGGTTCTCTGGATTTGCTGGCAGATGAGCTTGCTGCTATCGAACCGGGTAAAATTATGATTGTTGCCGGAGACGAAATATCCAACCATGATGCTGCACCGGAGGTTGTTGCTTTGGCAGAAATGCTTGGTGCCCCGGTCTTTGGTTCCTCCTGGCCAGCCCATCTTCCTTATCCGACCAGTCATCCCCTGTGGGCGGGAAATTTGCCAACCAGGGCGACAGAGATTCACGAGATCGTCAAAAGCTTTGACGCCATATTTGCTCTTGGGGGAAAATCCTTCATTACGATTCTCTATTCCGAAGGCTCTGCATTGCCGGAACAATGTGACCTGTTCCAGTTGTCGGTTGATGGCCGGGATCTGGGGCGCAGTTACCCGACCAAACTCTCCGTAGTTGGGGATATTCAAAAATCTTTACAGGTTTTTAATGGATTGCTGGCTGAGCGATTGGCTGACAAAGAAGAAATCTATGCGGCACTACTTAAAAAGGCCGAGCAGAAACAGCAAGAACAACGGGAACAATTGGCGCAGGAAACGGCAAAATTATTTTCTCTGGAGGGGATCCATCCGCTGGTTGCTGCTCAGGAGATGGCCAGAGGGATTGGTGCAGATGCAGCAATTGTCGATGAAGCTATTGTGACGGCCGCACATTTGCGCAAATTCCTCCACAGCAATACCACCTGTCGTTATTCGTTTTTACGTGGCGGTGCACTGGGCTGGGGAATGCCAGCTGCTGTCGGTTATTCTCTTGGCTTGGGACGTGAACCGGTGGTTTGCCCGGTCGGGGACGGTGCGGCACTTTATTCTCCGCAAGCGTTGTGGACCGCTGCATATGAAAAGCTGCCGGTCACTTTTGTGGTGGTGAATAACCGCGAGTACAATATCCTTAAAAACTTCATGCGTGCACAGCCCCATTTTACTTCGGCACAGAAGGGTAAATTTATTGCCATGGATATTATTAACCCGCCCATCGACTATCTCGCTATGGCCCAATCCATGGGCGTACCAGCCAGCCGGGTTGATCGTGCCAGTGATATCTCTGCAGCGATTCAAGCTGGCATTGCCTCAGGAATGCCGAATCTGATTGAAATTCCGGTGACAACCTGAAGCTCACACCAATTCAATTATGTGCTGATGAACTCCATAAAGTTCTTTAACTGGTGAGTTTGTTGGTTATCCGTTTTCAAAAATCAGTTTTGTACCAAAAGCAATGAATGCAGCGCTGGCACATCCCTGTATCCAGTTTTGTCTCCGTTCATACTGATTTCTTATTGTTTTAGATGAGAATAGAAAAACAACGACTGAATACCAGAGCAGTGAAATGGATGTCATCAGGGTTATGCTCATCATACCCATAAACACTGATGGATCTTTGGGTAATGCTGAGACAAATATACTCGTAACAAACATAGCTGTTTTTGGATTTGATAGATTCGTTATTAATCCTTTCTGCCAATCATTAAATAGTTTTTTATGTTTGCATTGTGCTTCATTCATATTTGTCGTGGATCGGTACAAACTGACAACCGATTTTATTCCGAGATAAATGAGGTAACTCCCTCCTCCTATTTTCAAAGTGATATAAATCCATGGTGACACAGTGAAAAGGTATGCAATCCCGAAATATCCAACCACTGCCCAAATCATTGTTCCTGTACAAGTCCCCAAGACAATAAACATACCAGCTAGACGTGAATGATTAACCGTTGTCTGTACCGTAATCAATAAATTAGGTCCGGGTGTGATAACCGCAATGCTCCAAATCGATATCACACTTAAAAGGGTAATTGTTGTATTCATGATTTTTAATAAAAATCCCTGTGTTAAAGGTTTGAGGTGGTTCTGATCCGGTTAATAAATAACAAATTCAGATTCGGTTTTGCTCAATGTTTGACATGCTACTGCCCAATAGATATCATTACAAATAAAATAAAAAGATAGTAGTAATCATAAAAAGAGATATCATGGCTTATGGAAATCAGTGAACTGAAAATATTCTTGGCTGTTGCCAAAAAAGGGAGTATCTCAAGGGGAGCTGAAGAGATTCATTGTGTCCAATCCAATGTTACGGCTCGTATCAAGCAACTAGAGGAGCGTCTTGGGGTCACGCTGTTTCATCGTAAGAGCAGAGGCGTAACCTTGACAACATCTGGACAGCAGCTGCAGGAATATGCTGAACGGATCATTCGCCTTGTTGATGAAGCTGAAAGTGCCATCACCAACAAAAATGGGCCACATGGCAGACTATTGATTGGAACGATGGAGACAACTGCAGCCGTACGTCTACCTTCACTATTGGCCACCTATCACCGTTCCTACCCGCAGGTTGAACTCCATCTGGTCACCGGCACTTCGGAGGAATCATTAAAGCGTCTGGTTGATTATCAGGTTGATGGGGTTCTGGTTTCAGGTAAGGTGACTCACGATGCTCTCGTTGCTGAACAGGCATATGAGGAAGAACTGGTGCTTGTCGCTCCACCCTCTGTAGAATCTCTTGAGCAGATCAGCAACTTGAAAATTCTGGTTTTCCGTGCGGGGTGCACCTACAGGGGGCAATTGGAAAGTTGGCTGAAAAAAACCGGGAGACGACCCTATCAAATTATAGAATTTGGTTCGGTTGAGGGGATTCTCGGCTGCATTGCCGCAGGTATGGGGGTTAGTTTCTTACCTCGCTCAGTTGTCGAACGACCACACTTTCAAAATAACTACTCACTCCATCGTTTACCAAAAGATTTTGGCAACATGATCACCTGGTTTGTCCGGCGCAGAAAAGAAAATCC